>CAZQYK010000583.1:0-6581 GCA_964597285.1 uncultured Spirochaetales bacterium | reverse complement strand
GCCGATCGCGCTGCTGCCGCCGCTCACGTGGGCGCTGGTCGCGCTGCTCGACGCGCCGGCGATCTTCGGCGCCGGCGCGGTGCTCGTCGCGGTGTCGCCGGGCGCCGGCGTGTCGAACCTGCTCGTCGCGCTCGGGCGCGCGAACACCGCGCTGTCGGTGACGCTGACGGCGTTCGCGTCGGTGCTGTGTGTGGTCACGCTGCCGACGATCGCCGCGTTCGGGCTGCGCGTCTTCCTCGGCGACGCGATCCACGTCGAGGTGCCGGTCGCCGCGATCATGGGCCAGCTCGTGGTCTCGCTGCTGCTGCCGCTCGGGCTCGGCATGTGGATCCGCGCGCGCCGGCCCGAGCTCGTCGCGCGCCACCGCGCGCGCTTCCAGGCCGTCGCGGTCGGCGCGATCGCGGGGGTCCTCGTGCTCGGGCTCGCCTTCGGCGACACCGGCGAGTTCCGGATCTCCGACACCGGCGCCGGGCTCGGGCTCGCCGCCGCGTGGACCGCGGCCGCGATGGCGGTGGGCTGGGCGGTCGCCGCCGCGCTGCGTCTCTCGGAGCCCGACCGCTTCACCTTCCTGATCGAGTTCTCGACGCGGAATCTCGCCGTCGCCGCGATCGTCGCGTTCTCGGGCCTCGGGCGGCTCGACATGGCGCTCTTCACCGGCGCGTACGTCAGCGTCGCGTATCCGATGGCGGCCGGAGCCGTGTTTGTGCGACGCTGGTGGCAGAGGAGCGCATGCGACGGATCTCCGCGCTGACGGCGGCCGCGCTCGCGGCCGCGGCATCGCTCGCGCAGCCCGCGGGCGCGGACGCGCCCGGAGGCACCACCTCGCTGCGCCTCGACCCCGCGGTGCTCGCGTCGCACGGGATCGCGCTCGCCGGCGCGGCGCCGAGCGCGCCGGGGCTGCGCGAGGGGGCGCTCGGCTTCCGCGTGCGGCCGGGCTCGGCGCTCGCGACCGCCGGCGGGCCCGGCGACGTCGAGGGCTTCGCCGCGGCCGACCTGCGCCACGCCGGCGGCGTCGCGCTCGAGATCGACGGCGCGCGGCTGCGCTTCCCCGGCGTCGCGCTCGCGCGCGCCGAGCCGCCGCACGACCTCGCGCTGCGCGACGCCGACGGGCGCGTGCAGCTGCTCGCGACCGGGATGCACGCGCGCCTCGACGCCGGGGGGCGCGCGCTGCGGGTCCGCCACGCCGACCTCGTCTTCGCGCCGGCGCTCGCCGCGCGCCTCGGCCGGCCGGAGCTCGCCGGGACCTACGTCGGCGTGCTCGACGCCGACTGGACGCTCGCCTCGCCGCCGGCGGCGCCCGGCGCCGCCGCGCAGGGCGGCGCGTGCAGCGCCGACTTCACGCTGCCGGTCGACGTCGCGCTGATCGAGCTGACGTCGCTGACGATGGCCGCGCGCGAGGCCGGCGTGCGCGTCGCGCTCGCGCCGCGCGCCGTGCTCCGCAACGTCGGGCAGGGCGACGTGGCGTGGAACCACGCGATCGCGCCCGACAGCCCGGTCGGGCCGCACCCTTTCCTGTCGGTCGCGTTCTACCGCCTCGCCGGGGGCGCGATCGAGCAGCTCGGTCTCGCCGACGCGAAGCACGCGTTCTTCGCGACGAATACGAACTGCCCGTGCGCCGGCGGACACGTGCTCTACGTCGGCTGCGAGGACACCTACGGCGTCTCGACGAACCTCGATCGCACCTTCCTCGCGCCGCGCGCCGAGATCGACGCGCTCGCGCGCAGCTGGACGAGCCTCGGCTCGCACTTCGACGCGCTCCCGGTCGACGACTTCCGCGACCATCCCGGCGGCGCCCACGACGCGTTCGAGCACCGGCTGGTCGTCCGCGAGGACGACCTCGGAACGCCTGGGGCGCGCTACTTCTACGACGCCTGGTACCTCGCGGCCGGCGACGTCGACCTCGTGAACAGCATGGGCTGGCGCGAGGTCGCGCCGGCCTTCGGCGGCTCGGCGTGGACCTTCCCGACCGTGGACGCCGGACTCTCGAACGGCGGCGTGCTCGACGCGTGGGTCGACCCGCAGAGCCCGACGCCGGGCGCCGCGAACGCGCTGCACGACAGCGGCGAGGGGCGCGTGCAGCTCGCGGTCTCGACGACCGACCTCGGCGGGGGCGCGTTCCACTACGAGTACGCGCTGCACAACTTCGACTTCGAGCGCCGCGTGGAGAGCTTCCGCGTGCCGCTCGCGCCCGGGCAGTCGGTATCGGCCGTCGGCTTCGGCGACGGCGACCCCGACCCGGCGAACGACTGGAGCGCGAGCGTCGGACCGAAGGGGGTGACGTGGACGGCGCCGCCCGGGGCCGAGCTCGACTGGGGGCGGCTCGTGGGCTTCCGCTTCGACGCCTCGGCCGCGCCGGCCGCCACGCGGGCCGCGCTGGGCCCGGCCGAAGGCCCGCCGGCCGCCGAGCTCGTGCCGACGCTCGGTCCGGCCGCGGCGCCGGTGCCCGGGCTCGGCCGCTGGGGCGCGCTCGGCGCCGCGCTCGCGCTCGCCGCCGGCGCCTACACCATGTGGATGCGCGGCTCGCGCGCGCGCGCGAGCAGCGCGTCGGCGTCGGCGCCGTCGGCCGGGTGGACCGCGTAGCCGAACGACATCGCGATCCGCACCGGCGTGTTCAGGCGCTCTTCCTTCGTGACGTCCTCGGCGACCGCGCGGCCGAGGTCGAGCACGCGCCGCGCCGGGTCGTGGCCGGGGTCGGGCAGCAGCATCGCGAACTCGGCGTTCTCGAAGCGGCTCACGACGTCGAACTCGCGCGCGTGCGAGCGCAGCGACTCGACGACGCGCGCGACGACGCGGCTCGTCTTCACCGGGTCGCCGCCGCTCTCGATCTCCGGGAAGTTCTCGATCCGCGCCACTGCGACCGCGAGCCCGCCCTCGCGCGGGCCGAGGCGCGCGATCTCCTCGCGGATGCGCTGCGCGAGGAAGGCCGAGGTCGGTAGGCCCGTCTCCTCGTCGAAGCTGCGGAAGCGGCGCGCGCGCTCGTAGAAGAGCGAGTTCGCGATCGCCCGCTCGAGGTACGAGACGAAGCGCGCGAAGGCCTCGGCATCGTCGTCGGCGAAGCAGTCGGCGGTGAAGCGGTCGGCCGACATCTTGTCGTAGAGCGACAGCGTGCCGACGATGCGCCCGTCGCGGCGCAGCGGCGCCGCGAGCAGCGAGCGCACCTCTGCGCCCTGCGCGGCGAGGCGCGCGTTGCCCGGCACGTCGCGCTCGAGCAGCGGCGCGCCGCGGCGGATCACGTCGACCGAGACGCGCTTGTCGAGGCGGAACAGCCGCTCCTGGAGCGGCCCGTCGGCCGAGCCGAAGTACGAGCGGATCACGTAGCGGCCGGTCTCCTCGTCCTGGAGGCGCAGCACCGCGTGGTCGGCCTCGAGCACCATCGCCGCCGAAGACGTGCCGAGGCGCAGCACCTCGGACGGGTCGGTCGACGAGATCATCCGGATGCCGGCCTCGTTGGTCGCGCTCGCGACGTTCGCGCGGCTCGTCATCCGCGCCTCGCGCTGCGCGGTGTGGATCTCCTCGGCGGCGGCGGCGGCGATCTCGAGCAGCGTCTCCTCGGCGTCGCGGCCACGCGGGCCGTCGGCGCCGGCCTGGAACGAGAGCACGCCGACGAGCACCGAGCCGGCGACGAGCGGGAGCGCCGCGTACTTGATCGCGCCGTCGGCGTCGCGCAGTAAGGCGGCGCGCCGGGTCTGCGCGACCTCGCCGTCGATGCCCTGGCCCGGAGCGACACGGTACTCGGCGCCGAGGCCTCCGCCGGCGAGCGACGACGCGACGAGGCGCAGGTCGCCCTCGGGCAGATCGCGGGTGTAGAGCGACGCGATGCCGCCGCCGGCGCGCGACGCGACGAACTCGCACAGCCGCCGCAGCCGCGCCGGCAGCGGCGCGTTGCCGCCGAGGATCGCGCGCACCTCGCGCACCGCGTCGTAGCGGTTCGCGCGGCTGCGCAGCGCCTCGTGCTCCTGCGCGCGCGCGATGATCTGCGCGTCGAGACGCGCGAGCTCCTCGGTGAACGCGAGGTGCTCCTCGCCGAACGCGTCGGGGCGCGTGCGGTGGTGCAGGTTCAAGACGCCGAGCACCTGGCCCTGGTGGACGAGCGGCACCGACAGCGCCGACTCGACGTCGAGCCGCTCGCGGACGATGCGGAAGCGCTCGCGGTCGGCGCGGCCGCGCAGCCGCAGCGAGCGGCCCTCCTGCGCGACGCGGCCGGCGATGCCCTCGCCGAGGCGCATGCGGATCTTCGGCCACAGCTCCGGCTCGATGCCGACCGCGACGCGCACCGAGAGCTCCTCGCCGGCCTCGTCGAGCAGCAGCAGCGACCCGCCGTCGGCGCCGGTGACGCCGATCGCGATCTCGAGCATGCGGCGGAAGAGCTCGTCGGTGTCGACGGTGAGGTTGTAGGACTCGACCACCTCGTGCAGCGCCTGGAGCAGCTCGCCCTGGCGGTCCGTCGACGGCACGCCGAGGCCCCAGAGCAGGCGCGCCGTCAGCGGCGACACGATCTGGACGCCGCGCTCGAGCGCGGCCGGGTACTGCTGCGCGAACGGGGCCGCGGTGCCGGCGTCGATCACCGCGTGCAGCGCCGGGTCCTCGACGAGCACGCTCGGGTCGTTGCCGAGGGTCTGCTCGAGCAGCGCCGCGACGCCGGGCTCGAGGTGGGGCAGGCGCTCGAGCAGGCGCAGTGCGTCGCGGTCGACGACCGCGACGATCTCGATACCCGCGTTCGCCGAGAGCAGCGGAATCAGCGAGAGAGCCTCGTCGGTGGCTCCGTAGATGCCGATCCGCTTGCGCATCAGCCGCTCCGCTCGCCGATCAGCGGGTCGAGGCGCAGCGTCAGCACGAGGGTCGAGGTCTCGCCGTCGTCGTCGCCGAGCACGATCGGCACGCGCACGCTGCGCTCGTCGACGCGCGAGGCTTCGCCGACCGAGACGATCACGAGGCCCTCGCCGACGCGCGCGCCGCGCGGGACCTCGAGCTCGTCGGGGCCGTGGTGCCACGGCTGGTCGCGCAGCAGCGACTCGGCGGCGCGCGCGCCGCGCTCGGCGAGCTCGCGCTCCGGGTGGTCGGCCTCGGCGAGGATCGCGTCCTCGAGCGCGCCGCGCGGGTCGAGCGCGTCGCCGGCGTCGAGTGCGTCGCCGCCGTCGAGCGGGTCGCCGAGATCGAGCGCGTCGTCGGCGTCGCCCGCGTCGGGCGCGTCGTCCGTGTCGAGCGACGGGGCCGGGGAGGGCGCTTCGTCGGGCTCGGGCTCCGGCGCGAGCGGCGCGCGCGCGGCCCCGAGGCTCTGCTCGCGCAGCGCGCGGATCACCTTCTTCGAGATCGTCGACAGCGCCTGCAGCAGGCCCGTCCCCTCGTTCGCGACGGCCTCGAACACGGTCGCGTCGGCGAGGCCGAGGCGGCGGTGCAGCTCTTCGGTGACGAAGGCGTCGGAGAGGTCGCGCTTGTTGTACTGCACGACGAGCGGGATCTCGTCGATGCTGCGGCCGTAGTCCGCGAGCGCCTTCGAGAGCTCCTCGAGGCTCGCGAGGTTCTCCTCGGCGCGCTCGCGCTGGCAGTCGACGACGAGCACGATGCCGTCGACCTGGTCGAGCAGCTGCTTGCGCGTCGGCGCGTGCTCGGGCGCGCCCGGCACGGCGATCATCTCGATGCGCGTGCGCAGCCCGCCGACGACGCCGAGCTCGATCGGCAGCACCGTGAAGGTGACCGACGGGTCGAGGCGCGTCGGCAGCTCGCGCATCTCGCCGCGGTGGTCGGGGCGCAGCTTGCGGTACACGCCCTCGAGGCTCGTGCGCTTGCCGGCCCCCTCGACGCCCCAGTAGACGATGCGGGCGTTGACCTCGTGGGCCTCGGGGCTGAGCTTCGCCATCAGAGCTTTCCCTTCTTGGTGAGGATGCGCCGCGCGTGCGTCGACACGATCGTGGGGACGTCCTTGCTCTTCATCAGGTTCCGCAGGTCGCGGTCCTGGAGGTAGTTGACGAACTGCATCGCGGCGGCCTGCGGCGTCTTCGGGTTCGTCGCGAGCGCGAGCTTCACCTGGTAGTTCTTCGTGATGTCGCGGTTGCGGCACACCGCGCGGATCACGTCGTCGCAGACGTTGCGCGACTGCGCGATCGAGATCAGCTCGTTGTCGGTGATCTTCGGGGAGCTGACGGCCGCCATCGCGACGATCTTGTTGCGGTCGCGCACCAGCAGGTTGCGGGCCTCCTTGTTGCCCATGCGCGCGAGCTTGATCTTCTGGAACACCGAGAGCGTCTGGATCAGGCTGTAGAGGCTGCCGCCCGCCTCGAGCTGGGTCGGGTCGACCTCCTCGCTGCGGTCCTCGACGAGCTCGGCGTAGCTCTCGCCGAGCACCGCGGCGAGCGCGGCGCGGGCGTCGGCGTCGCCGACCTCGTCGGCCGCGAGCGGGCGCTCCTCGTCGTCCTCGGCCGGGGTCGGGACGCCGAGGAAGCTCAGGATCCGGTCGATCACCGCGCGGCCGGTGAGCGGGTTGCCGCCGAGCGCGTCGACGATCGCCGGGTGGCGCACGAGGCGCTGCTGGTTGTTCGAGACGATGTCGACGATCTTCTTGAACGGCCGCGCGGCGAGGAATG
>CAZQYK010000582.1:0-4474 GCA_964597285.1 uncultured Spirochaetales bacterium | reverse complement strand
CGCGGCGCGGGCGTCGGCGACGAGCTCGGGCGGGTCGCCGGGGCGGCGCGGCGCCTCGCGCACCGGCAGCGCGCGGCCGGTCGTGCGCTCGACCGCGGCGAGCACCTCGCGGTTCGTGTGGCCGCGCCCGGTGCCGAGGTTGCGCGGGCCCGACGCGCCGCCGCCGAGCAGCGACTCGACGGCGCGCACGTGGGCGTCGGCGAGGTCGCTGACGTGGATGTAGTCGCGCACGCAGGTGCCGTCGCGCGTCGGGTAGTCGCTGCCGTAGAGATCGAGCCCCGGGCGCAGGCCGGCCGCGGCCTCGAGCGCCGACGGGATCAGGTGGATCTCCGGCGCGTGGCACTCGCCGGCGCGGCCGCCGGGATCGGCGCCGGCGGCGTTGAAGTAGCGCAGCGCGGCCCAGCGCAGGCCGTGGGCCGCCTCGGCGTCGGCGAGCATGCGCTCGACCATCGCCTTCGACGCGCCGTAGGGGTTGATCGGCGCCCGAGGCGCGTCCTCGGCGATCGGCACGCGCTCGGGCACGCCGTAGACGGCGCAGGTCGACGACAGCACGAAGGCGCGCGCGCCGTGGCGGCGCGCGGCGTCGATCAGGCACGCGGAGCCGCCGACGTTGTTCGCGTAGTAGCGCAGCGGCTCGCGCACCGACTCGCCGACGTCGAGGTAGGCCGCGAAGTGCAGCACGCCGTCGAAGGGGCCGTGGGCCTCGAAGACGCGGTCGAGCGCCGCCGCGTCGCCGACGTCGCAGCGCTCGAGCGGGCTCTCGCCGGCCAGGAACGCGTGGCCGGCGCGCAGGTCGTCGACGACGACGGCGCGGTGGCCGGCCGCGCGCAGCGCGATCAGCGCGTGCGAGCCGATGTAGCCCGCGCCTCCGGTCACGAGCAGATGCGCCAGTGCCTCTCCCCCCGAATCGGGGCCGCGCCGGCCGCGGCCGCGGTGGTATTGTGGCGGCGTCATGGAGATCGTCCAGGTCGTCCACACGGCGCGCGTGGAGACCCCGATCGGCGCGCTGCGGCTCGCGTCGACCCACGCCGGGCTCGCGTTCGTCGAGCTGCCGCACGCGAGCGGCCGCGGTCTGGCCGGCTGGCAGCGGCGCCACGCGCCCGGCGCGCGCGTCGAGGAGGGCTTCGCGCCGAACCGCGCCGCCGCGGCGCAGATCGTCGAGTTCCTCGAGGGCAAGCGGCGGCGCTTCGACCTCGCGCTCGACCTGCGCGGCACGCCCTTCCAGCTCGAGGTCTGGCACGCGCTCTGCGAGATCCCGTACGGCGAGACGCGCTCGTACGCCGACGTCGCGCGCCGCGTCGGCCGCCCGCGTGCGGTGCGCGCCGTCGGCGCCGCGAACGGCGCGAACCCGTGCGCGCTCGTCGTGCCGTGCCACCGCGTCGTCGCGAGCGGCGGCCGGCTCGGCGGCTACGGCGGCGGCCTCGAGCTCAAGGCCCGCCTGCTCGCGCTCGAGCACGAGCCGCACCAGGGCGAGCTGCTCTAGACCCCTACAGCACCGTCCCCGTCAGCAGCAGCGTCGCGAAGCTGAAGTAGATCACGAGGCCGGTGACGTCGACGAGCGTCGCGACGAACGGGGCCGACGCGCTCGCCGGGTCGAGGCCGGCGCGTTGCAGCGCGAACGGGAGCATCGAGCCGGCGATCGAGCCCCAGACGACGATCCACACCAGGCTCAGCGCGACGGTGCAGCCGATCAGGAAGAAGTGCTCGCCGTAGAGCGACTCGCGCGACGGCCACAGCACGACGCGCGCGAGGCCGATCGCGCCGAGGATCAGCCCGAGCACGGCGCTCGTGCCGAGCTCGCGCACGAACACGCGCCACCAGTCGCGCAGGCGCACCTCGCCCATCGCGAGCGCGCGGATCACGAGCGTGCTCGCCTGCGAGCCCGAGTTGCCGCCGCTCGAGATGATCAGCGGGATGAAGAGCGCGAGCACGACGGCGCGCGCGATCGCGTCCTCGTAGAACGCCATCGCATTCGCGGTGAGCAGCTGGCCGAGGAAGAGCACGGTCAGCCAGCCGGCGCGCTTGCGCACGAGGCCGAGCACGCCGACCTCGAGGTAGGGCGCGTCGAGCGCCGCGCTGCCGCCGATCTTGTGGATGTCCTCGGTGGCCTCCTCGCGCACGACGTCGACGACGTCGTCGACGGTGACGATGCCCTGGATACGGCCCTCGGCGTCGACGACCGGCACCGCCATCAGGTGGCTCTCGGCGACGACGTTCGCGACGGCCTCCTGGTCGAGGTCCTCGCGCACCGACACGAAGTCGCTGCGCATCACCTCGCGCACGGTGCGCCCGGGCGCCGCGCCGAAGAGCTCGCGGACCGACACGACGCCGAGCAGGCGCTGCTCGGCGTCGAGCACGTAGATGTAGTAGATCGTCTCGGCGCGCTCGCGCGCGGCGCGGCGCAGGTACTGGATCGCCTCGTCGGCGCCCATGTCGGGCCGCAGCCGCACGTAGCGCGGGCTCATCAGGCCGCCGGCCTCGTCCTCGGCATAGGTCAGGAGCGCCGAGACCTCGCGCCGCGTCGGCTCGTCGAGCAGCCGCAGCAGCGAGTCGCGCAGCTCGGGCGGCACCTGCTGGCACAGGTCGGCGGCGTCGTCGGGCGGAAGCTGGCGCACCCAGAGCTGGCGCTCGCCGGCGGTCAGCGCGCCGAGCAGCTCGCCCTGCGCGCGCGTGTCGAGCGAGAGGAAGAACTCCTCGGCCTCGTCGGGCGGCAGCGCGCGGAAGCCCTCGACCCTCTCGGCGGCGTCGGCGAAGCCCCAGACCTCGCGCAGCTCGTCGACGCGGAGGCGGTCCTCGTCGACGCGGCTCGCGGGCTCGGGCGGCACGGGCGCCCAGGATAGCGTGGCGCGTGCACGCGCCGTACGCGCCGCCGCCCGAGTTCGCGCGGGACGACCCCTACCTCGGCGAGGTCGCCGCGGCCGACGCGGCGTTCGGCGCGCTCGCCGACGCGCTCGCGGACGCGCTCAGCCCGGCGGGCGCTCCACCGCGAAGACCTTCCACTCTCCGGGCACGCCGCGCAGCGCGTGAACGCCGCGCTCGAGGAAGCGGATCCCGGAGCCGGCGAGGAGGTCGCGGACCGTGCCCGAGACCAGCACCTCGTCGGGCGCTGCGAGCGCGGCCACCCGGGACGCGATGTGCACCGCGATGCCGCCGGGCTTGCCGTCGATCACCTCGCACTGGCCCGTGTGGATCCCGGAGCGGATACGGACGTCGAGCGCCCTCAGTGCGTCGCCGATCGCGCAGGCGCAATGCAGCGCCTGCTCCGGCCCGTCGAACACCGCGAAGAAGCCGTCGCCGGCCGTGTCGATCTCCCGTCCGCGGAAGCGCTCGAGCTCGTGGCGCACGATCTCGTGGTGCTTCCTGATCAGCTCGCCCCAGCTGCGGTCGCCGAGCGCGGCCATCTTCTCGGTCGACCCGACGACGTCGGTGAACAGCGCCGTCGCGAGCGCGCGTTCGCCCGCGGCGGCCCGGGCCGGCGCGGCGCGCCGCTCCGCGTCGAGGAACTCGACGACGGCGTCGACGTAGCCCTGATCGCCGAGCGACTGGTGGGTCGAGTCGCCGTCGACGACGAGCAGCGCCGCGTCGGGCACGCCCGCCGCGACCGCGCGGCCCGCGCTCGGCGGGATCGAGATCGCGCCGCTGCGCTGCACGACGAGCGTCGGCGCGCGCACCCGTGCCAGCTCGTCGCGCACGTCGAGCGTCGTCAGGAAGCGGTAGTGCAAAGGCCACAGCTGCGACGAGGTGTCGCGGTGCAGGTCCTCGCGGTAGCGGCGCAGCTCGTCGGCGGACCCGCTCGGGACGACGATGTCGACGTAGGCGCGCAGCCCGAGCGGGAAGTTGCGCTCCATCAGGTCGGCGGTGCCCGAAAGCGTCGGCAGGCTCGCGACCTGCTCGCCGGACGCGAACGGGCACCACAGCACGAGCCGTCCGACGCGCTCCGGGCGGCGGGCCGCGAACGCGAGCGCGAGTGCGGCCCCGTCGGCGACCGCGAACAGGTCGAAGCGCTCGAAGCGCGCGTGGTCGGCGACCGCCTCGACGTCGCCGAGCTGCGCGTCGAGGGCCAGGCTCGCGACGTCGCGCTGCGACGCGCCGGTGCCGCGGCGATCGAGGATCGCGAGGCGGCGATCGAGGGCCATCCGATCGGCCCAGCCGCGCAGCCACGGCGAGAAGTGGTGCTCGCCGGTCGCGCCCCACGCCGTCACGAAGAGCAGCGCGGGTCCGTCGCCCGCGACCGTGTACGCGATCCGCGTGCCGTCGGCACTCGTGCAGAAGCGCACCTGCGGCTCGGCCACGCGGCGGGTCTCCAGCTCGGCGGGTCCGCGGCGGAGTATCCCACGGATCCGGGAGCGCGGGGAGGGCCGCGGCGACTAACCGGCGCTCGCCGCCCCCCAGTGCACCAGGACCGCGCGCTCCTTCGCGGCGCAGTCCTCGCCGCGGCCGACGACTTCGCCGATCCGCGCGTCGGCGACGCCGA
>CAZQYK010000581.1:0-11295 GCA_964597285.1 uncultured Spirochaetales bacterium | reverse complement strand
CGGCGACCCGGCCGCGGTGCGCGCGGCCGACGGCGTCGTGCTGCCGGGCGTCGGCGCGGTCCGCGACGCGATGACGAGCCTCGCCGCGAAGGGCCTCGACGCGGCGGTGCGCGGCGCGATCGACGCGGGCCTGCCGTACCTGGGGCTGTGCCTCGGGCTCCAGGTGCTCTTCGACGAGAGCGACGAGCACGGCCGCACGCGCGGGCTCGGGGTACTCGCCGGGCGGGTCGAGCGCTTCGCGGCGCCGGGCTCGCCCGGCGCGCCGCCGCGCGTGCCGCACATCGGCTGGAACACGGTGCGCTTCCGCGGCGAGCACCCGCTCGTGCGGCGGCTGCCGGCCGAGGACGCCTACTACTTCGTGCACTCGTACCGCGCGGTGCCGGCCGACCCGGAGATCGCCGCCGGCGTCGTCGACTACGGCGCGCCGTTCTGCGCCGCGGTGGCCGTCGACAACGTCGTCGCGGTGCAGTTCCACCCGGAGAAGAGCCAGGACGCCGGGCGCCGGCTGCTCGACGCGTTCCGCGAGTGGGTGAGCGCATGAGCAAGCGCACGGGGGCGGCGCTCGCGCTGGCGGCGGCGCTCGGGCTCGGCTGCGCCGGGCCGATCGTGCAGACCCGGGTCCACGAGGTCGAGCCGGCCGCGCTGCGGCGGATCGCGGTCGCGCCGCTGCGCGCCGGCCCCGGGCTCGTGCCGCCCGAGGAGCCGCGGCCGGGCGAGGGCGTGCTGCCCGGACCGCCCGGCGCGCCGACGGCGCCGACCGCGCCGCCGGGCCCGTCGCCGACCGAGCCGACCGCGCCGCTCGGCGCCGTCGTCGACCAGCGGCCCAACCCGCCCGGCACGCGCGTCGCGCCGACCGACGCCGCGGCGCTCGTGACGCGCTTCGTCACCGAGGAGCTCGCCGGGCTCGGCTTCGAGATCGTGCCGGCCGACGACCTCGTGCGCGCGTTCGAGGCCGGCGGCCTCGAGGTGCCGCACGGCGACGCGGCCGCACTCGCGCGCGCGGCCGCCGACGAGTTCGGCGCGAGCGCGCTGCTGATCGGCCGCGTGACGCGCTACCGCGAGCGCGAGGGCGGCGAGCTCGGCGCGACGCGCCCGGCGAGCGTCGGCTTCGAGCTCGAGCTCGTCGCGGCGCCCGGCGCGCGCAAGCTGTGGAGCGCTCGCTTCGACCACACGCAGACCGCCGTCAGCGAGAACCTGCTGCGCGCGCCGCGCTATCCCGGCGGCGGCACGCGCTGGCTCTCGGCCGCCGAGCTGACGCGCTGGGGCGCGCGCCACGCCGGCGAGCAGCTGCTCGAGCGCAAATGACGGCGCCGGCCTTCGAGCTGATCCCGGCGATCGACCTGCTCGGCGGCGCGTGCGTGCGGCTCGCGCAGGGCCGCTACGACGCGGCGACGCTCTACGAGCCCGACCCGGCCGCCGCCGCGCGCCGCTTCGCGCGCCACCCGCTGCGGCGCTTGCACGTCGTCGACCTCGACGGCGCGCGCGCCGGCAAGCGCGTCAACGTCGACGCGGTGCGCGCGATCGTCGCCGCGGCCGGCAGGGTCCCGGTGCAGCTCGGCGGCGGCCTGCGCGACCTCGGCGCGGTCGAGTCGGCGCTCGCCGACGGCGCCGACCGCGTCGTGCTCGGCACCGTCGCGCTGCGCGAGCCGGCGCTCGTGCGCGCCGCCGCCGCGCGCCACCCCGGCCGGATCGTCGTCGGCCTCGACGCGCGCGACGGGCGCGTCGCGGTCGAGGGCTGGCTCGAGACCGGCGACGCCGCGGTCGTCGACGTCGCGCGCCGCTTCGAGGACGCCGGCGTCGCGGCGATCGTCCACACCGACATCGCGCGCGACGGGATGCTCGCCGGGCCGAACCTCGACGCCAGCGCCGCGCTCGCCGACGCGATCTCGATCCCGGTGATCGTCTCCGGCGGCGTGCACAGCGAGGACGACCTCGTCGCCGCCGCCGCGTGCGCGCCGCGCGGCATCGCCGGCGCGATCGTCGGGCGCGCGCTCTACACCGGCGCGATCGACCTCGGCTCGGCGCTGGCGCGGCTCGCGCGCGCCGCGCAGCGCGCGCCCAACGCGCCCGAGGGAGCCTGATGCTGTGCAAGCGCATCATCCCGTGCCTCGACGTCGACCGCGGCCGTGTCGTCAAGGGCGTCCGGTACGTCGACCACGTCGACGCCGGCGACCCGGTCGAGGTCGCCCGCCGCTACGACGCGCAGCAGGCCGACGAGATCACCTTCCTCGACATCACCGCGAGCCACGAGGAGCGGCGCATCCTGCTCGACGTCGTCGCGCGCACCGCCGAGAGCGTCTTCATGCCGCTGACGGTCGGCGGCGGCGTGCGCTCGCTCCAGGACGTGCGCGACCTGCTGAACGCCGGCGCCGACAAGGTCTCGATCATGACCGCCGCGGTCGAGAACCCGGACCTCGTCGGCGAGGCCGCGGTCAAGATCGGCAGCGCGAACCTCGTGGTCGCGATTGACGCACGGCGTCAGAACGGGAGTGCGGATGCCTGGGAAGTGTGCACCCACGGTGGGCGCCGGCCGACCGGGATCGACGCGGTCGCGTGGGCCGTGCGCATGGCCGACGCCGGCGCCGGCGAGATCCTGCTGACGAGCATGGACCGCGACGGCACGAAGAGCGGCTACGACCTGGCGCTGCTGCGCGCCGTCGCCGATCGCGTGCCGATTCCGGTGATCGCGTCGGGCGGCGGCGGCAGCGCCGAGGACCTCGCGCGCGCGCTCGACGACTCGCCCGAGGGGGGTCACTGTCAGGCCGCGCTCGCGGCGTCGATCTTCCACTTCGGGGAGCTGACGGTCGGGGACGTGAAGCATCGCCTGCTCGAGCTCGGCATCGCGGTGCGTCCTCCGAGGCCGGACACCGACT
Source organism: uncultured Spirochaetales bacterium (assembly GCA_964597285.1). GTDB lineage: Bacteria > Myxococcota_A > UBA9160 > UBA9160 > SMWR01 > JAHEJV01. The sequence continues at coordinate 8,422 of CAZQYK010000581.1, read as the reverse complement.
GACACGGTTGATGGGTCCAGGCCCCTGCGCTAGCTTGCAAAGCCGCCGCGAACTAGCGGGAACCCTTCGACTTTCCGAGGTTTTTTGCCGCTTGCCGAAGCCGAGCTGCCGGTGCGTCGAGCGAGGCGATTTCGACCCGATCGAGCGACACGTCGCCGGTCGCGTCGCCACAACTAACCGGAGGTGCCCCCCGCCTCCGCAGCCGGAGACGACGAATCCATGCCCGTGATCAAGGTCCGCGACAACGAGCCCTTCGAGGTCGCGATGAAGCGCTTCAAGAAGCAGTGCGAGAAGGCGGGCATCCTGAGCGAGCTGAAGCGCCGCGAGTACTACGACAAGCCGAGCGTGCGCAAGAAGAAGAAGGCCGCCGCCGCGCGCAAGCGGGCGTTGAAGAAGATCCGCCGGATGGCGCGCTGACCGGCGCCGCGGCCGGCGTCACCGGGAGACAGCGTTTGGGTCGGATTCCCGACGAGATCATCCAGCGCGTCCGCGATCGCGTGGACGTGGTGGAGCTCGTCGGACGCAGCGTGGCGCTGAAGCGCACCGGCCGGAGCTACAAGGGCCTGTGTCCCTTCCACGGCGAGAAGACGCCGTCCTTCCACGTCAACCCCGACCGCGGCAGCTACTACTGCTTCGGCTGCCAGGAGGGCGGCGACGCGTTCTCGTACCTGATGAAGGTCGAGAACCTGACCTTCCTCGAGGCCGTGCGCAGCCTCGCGCGCGAGTGCGGCGTCGAGATCCCGGAGAGCGGCGGCGGCGAGCGCGGCGCGACCGAGCGGCTGTACGCCGCGAACGAGATCGCGCAGCGCCTGTACCGCCGCGCGTTCGACGAGCCGGGCAACCCGGCCGCCGTGTACCTCGAGCGCCGCGGCCTGTCGGCCGCGGACGCCGAGCGCTTCGAGATCGGCTACGCGCCCGACCGCTGGGACGGCGTCGCGACGGCGCTCGCGGCCGAGCGCGTGCCGGCCGAGGTCGGCGAGCAGGCGGGCCTGCTGGCGCGCCGCTCGCGCGGCGACGGCCACTACGACCGGCTGCGCAACCGGCTCACCTTCCCGATCCGCGACGCCCGCGGCCGGATCGTCGGCTTCGGCGGCCGCGCGCTCGCCGCCGACGACGAGCCGAAGTACCTGAACACGCCCGAGAGCCCCGTGTTCCGCAAGCGCGAGTCCTTCTACGGGCTGCCCGAGGCGCTGGCGGCGATGCGGCGCGCCGAGCGCGCCGTCGTCGTCGAGGGCTACTTCGACCGCATCGCGCTCGCCCGCGCCGGGCTCGACGAGGCGCTCGCGACCTGCGGCACCGCGCTCGGCGAGGGCCACGCGCGCGGCCTGCGGCGGCGCACGCGCAACGTCGTGCTGTTATTCGACGGCGACGAGGCCGGCCAGCGCGCGATGCTGCGCTCGCTCGAGGTGCTGCTGCCGGCGGGCCTGCGCGTGCGCGCGGCGCTGCTGCCGGAGGGCCACGACCCCGACGACCTGCTGCGCCGCGACGGGCCCGACGCGCTGCGCCGGATCGTCGAGCAGGCGCCCGCGGCGCTCGACTTCGCGATCGAGCGCGCGGTGGCCGCCGGCTGCGCGTCGCCGGCCGAGAAGGCCGACGCCGTGGCTGCGGTGGCGCCGCTGCTCGCGCAGGTCCCGTCGGGCGTCGAGCGCTCGGCCTTCGCGGTGCGGCTCGCGCTGTCGGTCGGCACCGAGGCGCGCCACGTCGAGGCGGCGATCCGGGCCGCCGCGCGCGGCGAGGACGCGCGCGACGCGGTGCCGGTGGCGCCGCGGCGCAGCGCTCCCGAGGAGCGCAAGATCCGGCTGCTCGCGCGCAGCCTCGTCGACCACCCGAGCCTCGCCGCGCGCGTGCCGCGCGACGAGCTCGCGGAGCTCGTGCCGGCCGGGCCGCTGCGCGAGCTGCTCGCCGCGCTCGTCGAGGCCGCCGGCGAGGCGCGCTCGGTCTCGGTCGAGGAGCTGGCCGGGCGGCTCGGCGCCGAGGAGGCGCGCCTGCTGCGCCAGCTCGCGGTCGCCGACGACGCGCTCGAGGAGCGCGCCGCGGCCCGCACGATCGACGACACGCTGCGCTGGCTGCGCAAGGAGCGCGTCAACGAGCGTCTGCGCGCGCTGACCCGAAGGCTTCGCGATCCGGACGCGGACGTCGAGGCCATCCTCGAGGAGAAGAAGCAGCTCACCCGACAACGTCGAGCGGTCACCCACCCAGTGGGGACCGCGTGAGCCGGTGACTTCCCCACCGGCGGAGAGAAGCCCCCCATGTCTCACCCCCCCTCGCCCCCGACGACGAACCTCCCGCTCTCCGGCCGCGGCCCGTCGCGCCGCAAGACGGCCGGCAAGAGCAACGGGAGCGGCAACGGAAGCTCGAACGGCAAGCACGCGAACGGCAACGCCGTCGCGTGCGACGCGAGCCTGATCCGCCCGGAGACGCGCGAGCACCCCGCCGTGCGCAAGCTGCTCGCCGACGGCCAGCGGCGCGGCTACGTGACGCCCGAGGAGATGGCGCGCACGCTGCCCGACGAGCTCGGCGCCGACGAGCTCGCGCAGGTGCACGCGATCGTCCACGAGGAGGGGCTCCGCGTCGTCGCCGGGCGCCGGCCCGCGCCGCGCCGCGCGTCGCTGCCGCGCTCGGCCGAAGACGCGCCGACGAACGACCCCGTGCGCGTCTACCTGCGCGAGATGGGCCAGGTCTCGCTGCTGACGCGCGAGGGCGAGGTCGAGATCGCGATGCGCATCGAGTCGGGCGAGCACGACCAGGAGCGTGCCGTGCTCGGCACCGCGTTCGGCGTGCGCGAGGTGGTGGCGCTCGCCGAGGAGCTGAAGCGCAACCGCGTCGAGCTGCGCGAGGTGCTCGACGGCCTCGACGACGTCGAGCCGCAGCACACGCCCGAGGAGCGCCGCCGCGACTTCTTCCAGCGCATCACGAAGGTCCGGCGCCTCGAGGCCGAGGTCGCGAAGAAGCACGCGTCGATCCAGAACTCGCGCACCAGCGACGACACGCGCGCGCGGCTGCGCGCCGAGATCGACGAGCTCTACGACGGCGTCGCCGAGGCGCTGCGCGAGACGCGCTTCGCAGACGCGCGCGTGCGGGAGATCCGCAAGCGGCTCGAGAGCGCGCACAAGAAGGTGCGCCGCCAGCAGAGCCAGGCGCGGCAGCTGACGCGGTCCTTCGGCGTCAAGCCCGACCGCTTCCGCGAGCTCGCGCGCCTGTCGCAGCGGCGCAGCCGCAAGGCGAAGGAGGCGCTCGACGCGCTGCGCGGCAACGCCGAGCGCGTGCTCGAGGTGAGCGACCAGCTCGACGCGATCGACCGCGAGGTCGCGCGCATCGAGGCCGAGGTGCACATGAGCCGCGCCGACGTGGCCGGCGCTCTCGAGCGGCTGCGCGAGGCCGCCGAGCGCACCCACGCGGCGAAGAGCGAGCTCGTCGAGGCGAACCTGCGTCTGGTCGTGTCGATCGCGAAGAAGTACACGAACCGCGGGCTGCAGTTCCTGGACCTGATCCAGGAGGGCAACATCGGCCTGATGAAGGCCGTCGACAAGTTCGAGTACCAGCGCGGCTACAAGTTCTCGACCTACGCCACCTGGTGGATCCGCCAGGCGATCACGCGCGCGATCGCCGACCAGGCGCGCACGATCCGCATCCCCGTGCACATGATCGAGACGATCAACAAGCTCGTGCGGGCGCAGCGCCACCTGGTGCAGCTGCTCGGCCGCGAGCCGAGCGCCGAGGAGCTCTCGGAGCGCATGGAGCTTCCGATCGAGAAGGTGCGGATGGTGCTGAAGATCGCGAAGGAGCCGATCAGCCTCGAGACGCCGGTGGGCGAGGAGGAGGACAGCCACCTCGGCGACTTCATCGAGGACCGCGCCGCGGTGTGTCCGCAGGAGGCGATCCTCTCCAGCAACCTCGCCGAGAACACGCGCAGGGTGCTGTCGACGCTCTCGCCGCGCGAGGAGCAGGTGCTGAAGATGCGCTTCGGCATCGGCGAGCGCGTGAACCACACGCTCGAAGAGGTGGGCCAGGACTTCGAGGTCACTCGCGAGCGCATCCGCCAGATCGAGGCGAAGGCGCTGCGCAAGCTGCGCCACCCGAGCCGCAGCCGGCTGCTGAAGAGCTTCACCGAGGGCTAGCGGCCGGTCACGCCTGGCGCGCTGCCCCGACCCACGCCGCGTAGTCGCCGCCGTAGCCGACCGCCTGCTGGCGCTTGCGCACCCGCTCGCGCAGCGCCGCGATTGCTGCGGCGTCGATCTCGGGCTGGCGCTCGATCGCGTTCGCGATCCTCTCGGCGGCCTCGCGCGCGCCGTCGTGCGCGGCGTCGACGAGCGCCTCCTCGCCGGCGTGGCTGCCGTCGCGCAGGCCGAGGAAGGCCTCGAGCACGACGCCGCTCACCTCGCGCGCGTGCTTGCGCGACGCGACGATGTTGCCCTTGCCGGTGACGACGTTGCCGGCCGAGAACACCGTCGGGTAGTCGGCGAGGCGGCCCACGTCCCAGTCGGTGAACGCGAAGAGCTCGCCCTTCATCGGCACGCCCGGGATCTCGGCCGGGATGCTGCCGATCGAGCTGATCACGTAGCAGCCGCGCCGCTCGAAGGTCTCGTCCTTCGGCACGACGCGGCCGTTCTCGATCGCGGTGCGCCGGAAGCGCAGGCCGGCGAGCCGGCCGTCCTCGACGATCAGGCCGTCGGGCATGCACAGCGGCTCGAAGTGGAAGCGGTACTTCTCCTGCGCCTTCGCGAGCATCTTCACGCGGCCGGCGCGCACCTTCTCCTGGCGCTTCGCGTCGGCGCCGTCGGGCATCTCCATCAGCGGCATGTCCTCTTCGCCGCGGCGGTAGAAGAGCGTGCAGCCCTCGAGGCCGAGGTCCTCGAACGCGAGGCCGTGGCGCTCGAGGATCTTCGGGATGCCCTTGACCTCGAGCTCGACGAGGTCGACGTCGATGCCGCGCTCGGCGAGCGCCGCGCGCGTCGTCTCGAGCATCAGCACCTTCACGACGTCGATCGACGCGAGCCCGCCGCCGACGACGATCGCGCCGTCGCGCGGCTCGAACACCGGGCCGTCGTAGCCCGGCTCGTCGGAGTGGTTGAACCAGACGATGAACGGGTTCTGGTAGATCAGTCCCTTGCCGACCCACGCGTCGGCGCCTTCGATCGGCAGCGGGCGGTCGCGCCACGCGCCGCACGCGAGCACGACGCCGGTGAAGCCCCACTCGTCGGCGAGCTCGCGGAAGCCGACGTCGCGGCCCACCTCGGTGCACGGCACGAAGTGCACGTTCGGCAGCGAGAGCTTCGCGCCGATCGCGTCGTACTCCTTCTTCCGCAGCGCGACGTGCCAGCGCGGCAGGCCGTCCTCGATCTTTCCGTACGGGCGGCGGTTCTGCTCGAACACCGCCACCTCGATGCCGCGGTCGGCGAGCGCGCCGGCCACCTCGGCCCCGGCGACGGCCCCCCCGATCACCGCGACGCAATGGCTCGGCTGCGTTGCGCTCATGGCGCCGCATTGTAACCCGCTGCGCGCGGAATCAGCGGCGTGCCGCGACCGACCCACCACCGTCGGCGCCGCGCGACTCGCGCTCGGGCCAGCGCAGGCCCTCGGCGTACTCGGCGCGCAGCACCTCGATCACGTCGCCGTCGCGCATGCGCACGACGTAGCGCTCGGGCTTCGTCTGGCTCTCGAAGCGCGCGGCGCGCACCACTTCGAACTCGACGAGCCAGCCCTGCCACGCGACGGCGCCGCCGGCGAGCAGGCCCTCGTTCAGGTAGCCCTTCTCGGGGCGGCCGAAGCGGAAGCTCGCCTGCTCGGGCACGCCCTCGAAGCGCACCATGTGCTTGCGGATCGCCGCGGCGAAGCCTTCGGGATGCCGGCCGTAGCCCTTCGGGTCGGGCTCGGCGAAGCCGCCGCGCACGCCCTGATAGGCGGTGCCGAGCGCCGCGCCGGCCGCCGCGGCGCCGCGCGCGGTGGCGTGCGCCGCGCCCACCGCACCGGACTTCACGCTCGTCGCCCACGCTTCGGGCTCGAGCGCGGGCTCGGAGTAGGTCGCGCAGCCGGCGGCGGCGAGCCAGCCGGCGAGCAGCGCGCAGCGGAGTCGGGCGAGGCGCATCGAAACCGTGCAACGGCGCGGCGCGGCGGCGGATCCGTGACCGGGCTCACGGCAGCCAGGCGGCAATTCGGTCCCCCCGGGACGTCTTGGGGCATAAAGTCGTAGAAGTTCGTTAGGCATGCGAATATTCTGTTCCAGATGGCCCCGTCCACCCCGGAGATGCTCGGCCGCCTCGCCTACCTCGGCGTCGAGGCCGACGACCTCGCGCTGCTGCGCGAGCTGCGGCCGGTGTTCGAGGAGCGGGCCGACGAGCACTGGCAGGCGCTCTACGCCGAGCTCTCGCTGCTCGGGCCGGTCGGGCCGCTCGTGCGCGAGCCCGACACCGAGCGCCGGCTCTCCGCGGTGGCGCGCGACTACCTGCTCTCGTTCACGCGCCGCAGCTTCGACGACGCCTTCGCCGACGCGCGCCGCGAGCTCGGGCGCGGCCTGTACCGCGTGGGCCTCGAGGCGCACTGGGTGCCGCGCGGCTACGTGATCTACATCTCGCTGCTGCTGCCGCACGTGATCGGCGCGTTCCACGACGCGCAGAAGGGCGCGCGCGCGGTGGGCGCGGTGGCGAAGCGCATCGCGCTCGACGCCGAGCTCGTGATCGAGGCCTATCTCGCCGAGAGCCAGAGCGGCCTGGCGACGCGCGCCGAAGAGCTCGACGAGGCGCGCCGTCGGCTCCAGGACGACCTTCGCGACCGCAGCGAGGAGCTGCGCGCCACGGCCGCGCGCGCGCGCGCCGCCGAGGAGCTCGCGTCGATCGCGACGCTCGTCGCCGGGCTCGCGCACGAGATCGGCACGCCGATGGGCGTGATCCAGGGCCACGCGAAGCTGCTGCAGGACCACGTCGCCGACGACGACGAGGCCGCGTGGCGGCTGCGCACGATCCAGGAGCAGATCGGGCGCATCTCGCGGATCATCCACACGCTGCTCGAGATCGCGAACCCGCACAAGGCGAAGCCGCGGCCGGTGCGGATCGCGGCGCTGCTCGAGCAGACGCTGGGCTTCGTCGCCGAGGAGCTCGGGCGCCGGGGCATCCGCGTCGTCGCCGAGCTCGCCGCGCGCGACGCGGCGCTCACCGGCGACGCCGAGCGCCTGCAGCAGCTCTTCCTGAACCTCTTCCTGAACGCCGCCGACGCGATGCCCGACGGCGGCGAGCTGCGCGTCGCGCTCGACGAGCGCGGCGGCGAGGCCCGCGTGCGCGTGCGCGACACCGGCGTCGGCATCGGGCCCGAGTGCCGCGCGCGGATCTTCGAGCCCTTCTTCACGACGAAGGAGGCCGGGCACGGCAACGGCCTGGGCCTCGTCGTGTGCCGGAACATCGTCGGCGACCACGGCGGCCGCATCGACGTGGCGAGCGAGCCCGGCCGGGGCGCCGAGTTCACCGTGACGTTGCCGCTGCGCGCCGGCGCACCGCAGGATCCCGAAACGACGCTTCATTAGTCGCGAGCACACCCACCCGAAGGAGACCCCAATGGCCGCACCCGCGAACCTGCTCGTCGTCGACGACGACACTGCCATGCGTCAGATGCTCGAGGGCCTGTTCCGCAGGGAGGGCTACGAGGTGTCGGAGGCGTCGTCGGCGCCGGCCGCGCTCGAGCTCGCGCGCGAGCGCGAGTACGACGTCGTGCTCTCGGACGTGCGGATGCCCGGCGGCTCCGGCATCGACCTGATGCGCGAGCTGCGCCGCGTGCAGCCGCGCGCGCGCGTCGTGCTGATGACGGCCTTCGGCAACGTCGAGAGCGCCGTCGAGGCGATGCGCGACGGCGCCTGCGGCTACACCGTCAAGCCCTTCGAGCCCGAGGAGGTGCTGCGCGCGGTGGGCCAGGCGCTCGAGGCGCCGCAGCGGTTCGCGAACGGAGGGACGAACGGAAGCCTGAACGGAAACGGACGCGGCAACGGCCACGACGCCGAGGCCGCGCACGCCCACCCCGCGCACGCCGACGCCGCGCCGGCCGCCGCGCGGCCCGCGCCCCCCGCGCTCGCGGCCGAGCTCGGCCTCGCCGAGGCCGCGCGCCGCGGCATCACGCTGCACGAGCTCGAGAACCTCTACATGCGCGAGGTGCTCGCGCTCACCGGCGGCCGCAAGGGCGAGGCCGCGCGCCGGCTCGGCATCGACCGCAAGACGCTGTACCGCCGCGACCCGACGCGCGGCTAGCGGCGGCCCGACCCGCAGCTAGCGCCTCCAAACCGCCGTCCCACGGTCTATGATGGGGCCCCGATGGGACCCCGCGTCTGCGCCGTCGCCTTCGCGGCACTCGCCGTGCTCGCGGCGGGCTGCCGCGGCCTGCCCGGCGGCGTGCCGCCGGCCGCGCGCGAGCCGGCGGCCGAGCGCATCTACCTCGGCCAGAT
>CAZQYK010000580.1:0-6954 GCA_964597285.1 uncultured Spirochaetales bacterium | reverse complement strand
TTCGCCGCGCACGCGACCGGCAGCGTGAGATTGCAGGTCACCGGCAGCCCGCCGACGAGGAGCGTCCCGTCGCGTCCCGAGCCTCCGCAGCCGAGGAGCCCCAGCGGCAGCGCGCTGGCCGCGGCACCGAGCAGCAGCTGGCGCCGGCTCAGCAGCCCCTGGCGCGCGCCTCTCTCCGCGTCCTGATCCGGACCGTACATCGGGCGAGGAGGCTAGCGGAGCGGACCGAGCCGATCCGGCGACGAGGCCTCCCGGTCGGCGCCAACGACGCGCTAGATCGTCGGCGCCGAGCCCCGGCGCCGAAGATCGGGGCCATCCAGAACCGCCACCGCCGCGCCAGCGCCCCGCTAGGCCCCCCGCGCCGCGAGCCCGCGGAACAGCAGCTCGATCGACTCGGCGATCGCGCGCCGGCAGCGCTCCTCGTCGAGCAGGCCGTTGGCCCAGCCGATGCGGGCGCCGGCGGCGGCGTGGAAGAGCGCCCGCGCGGCGGCCAGCGGGTCGACGTCGTGCGCGAGGTCGCGGCGGCCCGACTGGAGGATCTCCGCGAGCAGGCCGATCGCGCGGTCCTGGAGCGCGAGCGCGCGGCGCGCGACCGGCGCCTCGGGATAGGTCGTCGCGCGCAGCGCGATCACGACGAGGTCCGCGTCCGACGCCAGGAGCCGGTGCTGCGCGTCGAAGAAGCGCAGCACGCGCTCGAGCGTCGGCGCGTCGCGCCGGTCGGCGCGGCGGAAGCGCAGCCAGGCCTCCTCCTGCATCTCGGCGAGCTCGAGCACGAGCAGCTCGTGCTTCGAGCGCACGTGGCGGTAGATCGAGCTCGCGCCCATGCCGGCACGCTCGCCGATCGCGCGCAGCGTCGTGCCGTCGAAGCCGCGCTCGCGGAACAGCGCGCGCGCGGCCTCGCGGATGCGCCGGCGGCTGCGCCGGCCGCGCACGAGGCGCCCGTCGTCGGGCCGCAGCGCGGCGGTGCTCACCCCTCGCCTCGCCACCGCGCGGTCCACGGCGGGGCGGCGCTCACCCCTCGCCGCGCTCGCGCAGCTCGGCCGGCGACGCCAGCAGCAGCTCCGGGCTCTCGAGGCGCCGCTGGATGCCGTTCGTGTAGCCGAAGGAGTAGAGACCGTCCTCGATCCGCTCGTCGTAGGTCCAGCACACGGTGACGATGCGCCGGCCGTCGGGGCCCGGCTTGATGCGCCCGAGCACGCAGAAGACCGAGCAGGTGCCGCGCTCCCACAGGTGGTGGAAGCCGGCGTCGTGGCCGACCGACCCGAGGTTCGCGACGAACATCGAGGTGTAGAGCGGGTCGGGCTCGATCACCGACAGCGGCAGCAGGCCGAGCGAGTCGAGCGCGTCGGCGGCGCGGACGATCGCGGCCGTCAGCGCGTGCGGCAGCCGCAGCAGCAGCGCCGTCTCCTTGTCGCTCGTCGACGCGACGCCGCGCCGCGCCGGGCGCAGCCGCTCGTAGACCGCGTCGACCATCTCGTCGAGGCTCTCGCCTTCGGCGTCGAAGCGGCGCTTGATCGTCAACAGCGGCGCGCCGTCGGCGATCTCTCGCTTCGCGCTGAAGGTCAGGTAGTCGCCGCGCCGCTGCCACAGCCGCCCGCCCTTGACGAAGCGGTTGATCGCCGGTCGCAGCACCAGGCCCTGCGACAGCGCGCGCAGCAGCAGGTGGAAGAGCGTCGCGGGACGGTCGGGCGGCCGCGTGGCGTTGTGCTTCTCGAGGAACTCGAGCGCCGTCTCGACCTCGATGTCCTGCGCGAGATGGAAGACGGAGTCGTTCCGGCGCGGGGAGACGTGCGGCATCATGCGCCGCAGCGGAGCGGCGTCGCGGACCCAGGTGGCGTCGGGGCGACGGCCGAACAGGGTCAGGCGCCTTCGCGCGACTGCGGGGCCGTGATGCCGGGGTCGGTGGGCAGGTTCAGCACCTCGCGCGGGAAGGCCTCGACGAGGAAGTTGACGACGTCGCGCACCGAGATCACGCACACCGGGTGGTGCTCGTCGTCGACGACCGGCACGTGCCGGAAGCCGCCGACCGACATCTTGTTCAGCACGTAGGCGACGGTCGCTCGCACCGAGAGCGTCTCGGGGTCGTGCGTCATCACCTCGCCGAGCGGGAGCGCGGCGGGATTGCGGCCGCGGTCGACGATGCGGAACAGCACGTCGCGCTCGGTGAAGATCCCGCCGAGCTTGCTCTCGGTCGTGCCGTCGTCGGTCACGAGCACGCAGCCGCGATGCTCGCGCTGCATCAGCCGCATCGCCTCGGTGACGGTCGAGTCCGGCGAGAGGGTGACCGGGCGCTGCACCGGGACCACGCGGAAGGGCTCGCGCAGCAGGCCCGCGTCGAAGCCCTCGGTCGAGCGGCGCGTGGTCTCGAAGTAGCTCTCGTCGCCCAGGTCGTCCCGCACGTAGGCCATGGTGCAAACCCTCCAATGCGACACGTTGCGACAGACGCCGCGAACCGATCGGACGCGGCCGCCGGACGGCAGCGCACAGCCCCTATTTACCACCGAAAGCGCGCCGCGACCAAGTGGTACGCAACAGCGCGCGAAGCTCCTGGGACTTGCAGCGATTCCCGGAATCGGTACCGACCGGGCGCCCGGTCCAGTGGGGCGTTTTTCGGGTTGATCCGCGGCGGCGGCGCTGCTTATGCTCGGCGGCGAGTTTCGTTCCGGCAGGAGGACCCCGACGCGCATCCGTTCCGTGGTCGATCGCGCCCAGCCGGGCGGCGATCCCGTGGGTCGGCAGACGGACGCGGGTCGGAGAGCGGCGATCGAGCGAGGTGAAGCCGCAGCCTCCGCCGGGACGACGGCGCCCGGGAGAGCGAGAGCCCTCCCGGGCGCCGCTCCGTTTCGGCCCGCGACGCCGGCGCCCGGCCCGGCCGGGTTGAACTCGGCGCGCGCATCGGCCACCGTTCGGTCTCGCGCCCCATGCAGGAGGCCTCGCATGGCGACGTCCGCCGTCAACCAGCTCGAGCACCTCGACCGCGAGCTCGAGACGATCCTCACCTCCTTCGACACGAGCTACGCCTGGAACTACGGCAGCGTGAAGGAGGGACTGCGCGACCTCTACGAGAAGGCGAAGCGCGAGCAGTGGAACGGGACCACCCAGCTGGCCTGGGGCACCGAGGTCGACCCCGAGAGCGAGATCATCCCCACCGCGATCAACCCGCTCTCGAACTACGCGCCCTACAAGAAGCAGAACTCCAAGGAGCGCGCGCACTTCCGGCACGGGCAGCTCTCGCTCCAGCTCTCGCAGTTCCTGCACGGCGAGCAGGGCGCGATGATCGTCGCGTCGCAGCTCGTCGGCGGCGTGCCGTGGATCGACGCGAAGTTCTACGCGAGCTCGCAGACGATGGACGAGGCGCGCCACGTCGAGGTGTTCAACCGCTACCTCCACGAGAAGCTCGAGTGGGAGTGGCCGATCAACGACAGCCTCAAGGAGCTGCTCGACGCGACCATCGTCGACAGCCGCTGGGACTTCAAGTACCTCGGCATGCAGATCCTGATCGAGGGCCTCGCGATGGCCGCGTTCGGGAACCTGTTCCAGATCGCGCAGGAGCCGCTGCTCAAGGAGCTGTTGAAGTACGTGATGCGCGACGAGTCGCGCCACGTGGCCTTCGGCGTGCTGTCGCTGCGCGACCACTACCGCGACATGCCGGCCAACGAGCTCTCCGACCGCGAGGACTTCATCATCTACGCGTCCGAGCTGATGCGCGACCGCCTGGTCGGCGCCGAGCTCGCGCGCGCGATGGGCTGGAGCGCCGAGGAGGTGCGCCAGGAGGTGCTGAACTCCGAGGTGGGTCGCATGTTCCGCAGCATGCTCTTCCAGCGCATCGTCCCGAACCTGAAGAAGCTGGGCCTCCTGACGCCGAGGGTGCGCGAGGCCTACACGCGACTCGGCATCATCCACTTCGAGGACTTCGACTCCGACGCGGCGGACCGGCAGCTGGGCTTCTTGTAGGTGCCCGCGTCCGAGGACGAGCGCGTCGGCGCGCGCGACGCCGCGCTGCTCGGCTTCCTGACGCTCGTCAACGTGATGAACTTCGTCGACCGCCAGCTGCTGGCGAGCTTCGCGAACTTCATCATCCCGGACCTCGGGCTCACGAACACCCAGTTCGGGCTGCTGACGGGCCTGTTCTTCATCGTCTTCTACTCGACGATGGGCCTGTTCGCCGGCGCGCTCGCCGACATGCTGCACCGGCCGCGGCTGATGGCCGCCGGGCTCGCGAGCTGGAGCCTGCTCACCGCCGCGTCGGGCGCGGCGCGCGGCTTCGTCAGCCTCGCGATCCCGCGCACCTTCATCGGCGTCGGCGAGTCGGTGTGCACGCCGACCGCGATGTCGATGCTCTCCGACCGCTTCCCCGCGTCGCGCCTCGGGCTCGCGGCCGGCGTCTACTACATGGGCGTGCCGATCGGCGTCGGCGCGTCGCTGCTGATCACCGGCTACCTCGGTCCGGCGATCGGCTGGCGCGGCTGCTTCTACGCGCTCGGCGCGATCGGCGTCGCGCTCTCGATCGTCCTGCTCTTCGTCCGCGAGACGCCGCGTGGCGGCGCGAAGGCGGTGGCCGCGGTCGCCGACGAGCGGCCGTCGTTCCGCGAGATCGCGGGGATCCTGGGCCGCGCGCTGCGCGGCTCCCCCGCGCTCGGGCTGACGATCGCCGGCGGCGTCGCGACGCACTTCATCCTGGGCGCTGCGGCCTACGACCAGCTGTGGTTCGTGCAGGAGCGCGGCTTCGAGCGCGCCGAGATCGCGCGCTGGACGGGCTGGATCGGCATGGGCGCCGGCGTGCTCGGGAACCTCTTCGGCGGCTTCGGCGGCGACTGGTTCCAGCGCCGCACCGGCCAGGGCCGGCCGATGTTCCTGTTCTGGGTGCTGCTGCTGCTGACGCCGCTCAACGTCGCCTACCGGCTCGTGCCTCCCGACACGGCCTGGTTCTGGATCGGCATCTTCGCGGCCTTCTTCCTGCTCGGCTGCCTGTACGGGCCGACCTTCTCGACGGTGCAGGAGCTCGTGCCGCCGCGCATCCGCGGCACGATCGTCGCCTTCTACATCCTGATGCTGAACTTCGTCGGGCTCGGCTTCGGCATCACCGCCGGCGGCATCCTGATCGACGCGCTGATCGCCGCCGGCGCCGCGCAGCCCTACACCTGGACGCTGCTCGCGTTCACGCTGATCTCCGGCCTCGCGATCCCGTTCTTCTTCGTCGCGGGCCGCCGCTTCCGGGCCGACCGCGAGCGCCTGTTCGCGGAGGTCGCAGGAGCCACGCGATCGCGACGCCGGCGCAGCATGCGCACGAGCGGCGCGCGCTCGCGCTGGTGCGGCATCCCGGGCTCGCGCTGGGGCATCGACAACCCCGACGCGGAAGGCGGCGGACGACGAGCCGACGATAGCGGCTCCTGCCCCGTCGCCGCGATCGCGATTTTCTCGCTTGACATCGCCCCGAGACGGGTATGTGATCACGGCGTGACCAGAAGCTTCCTCGAGCGCTCCGGGTCGCTGATTCCGCGTATCGCGATCGCATGGGGGCTTGCAACGCATCCCGGGCCCGGTGCAGCGAGCTCCCTGGAAGTGCAGGACCAGAACGTCAACACCGGCCTGTTCGCCGCGCGGGTCAGCGTCGCCAGTTCCTGCGACGCGGAGCTTCACGAGCTCCTTACCGGTACGATTGGTGCCGGCGATTACGTCGCGTGCTCGACGCTGGCGGCAGACGGCGACCTTGCCTCCGGGGTCGCGACGTTCACCGCCGGAGACCTCGTGATTCTTCGCAACGGGTTCTCGGTGTCGGCAGAAGCCAGCCTGACCGTGGAGATCGACCGCGAGCTGTACCCGGACGCTTGGGTGCAGGATGACACGCCCGATGGCGAGACGGTCTACAGCGCTCGATTCTACCTCGACCCGACGAGTCTCGACCTTTCTTCTCCCGACCACCGCTTCTTCCACTTCGTCGCGTTCGATGGCGATGGCCAGCCCGAGCTCAGGATCGGACTGAAAGGTGCCGGCACCGAGAAACGCCTGTTCTTCGAGGTCTTCCAGGACGACGGAAGTGCCGCGACGACAGAGGACAGCCTCGAGTTCTTGTTGGGCTCCGGCTGGCAGTGGGTGGAGGTGGGTTGGCAGGCCAGCTCCAGCCCGGCAGGCCAGGACGGTTCCGGCTTCATCTGCCTGAATTCGCCTGCTCCGCCGGCGGGCTGCGTCGACCTGTCCAACCTCGACAACGACACTGGCGCGATCGATTTCGTCCGCTGGGGCGCCGTCGACGTGCCGTCGAGTTCGAATCTCGGGCCGCTCGACATGGACGATTTCACATCCGACCCCTTCGCCGACGGATTCGAATCCGGTTCGACCTCGGCCTGGTCCGACCCCGGCGAAGGGCCGGGCCCGGACTGCAGCGTGCCGTCGCAGCATCCCACGATCCAGGCAGCCGTCGACTTTCCCGGCTGCTCGAGCATCCTCGTCGCGCCCGGGGTCTACACCGAAGTCCTCGAGGTCGATCGCTCGCTGACGATCGAGGGCGCCGGCCCGGCCAGCTCCGTACTCGCAGGCCCATTGTCGGTCTCCGGCGCGGACACCGAGTTGTCGCTCGAGTCGTTCGGCATCGACACGACGAACCTGGCGACCTCCCACGCGTTTCAGGTTACAGACGGCGCGGCCGTCTACCCCGCTGCGATCGTCGTGACGCCGATGCCGGAGCCGGGCAGCGCCACTCTTGCGCTCGGCTGCGCACTCCTGACGGGACTGGCTCGCTTGCGTCGGCGCGCGTTGGCGCCCCGGGAGATCCCGAGGTAATGGGTCGAGCATAGGTAGTTCGCCCTGTTGCTCTGCCTGACGTCCGAGTCGCGGCGGCGACCCCGTCGTGCGGACCCGAGGGTCGGCGACAGGGGGGCCGGGAGTACACGCGAGCAACGCTCCGGGGTGGAGCCGGACGAGGAAGGCGGCGGCTGACTCAGGCAGAGGGCTGCA
>CAZQYK010000579.1:0-6383 GCA_964597285.1 uncultured Spirochaetales bacterium | reverse complement strand
CATCCCCGGTGTCCCCTGCTGGATCGACACCACCCAGCCCGACCCGGCAGCCGCCGTCGACTTCTACGGTGGCTTGTTCGGGTGGGAGCTCGAGGACGGCATGCCCGAGGGCGCCGGCAGTCACTACTTCATCGGGCGCATCCGAGGCGGCGACGTCGCGACCTTCACCCACGAGCGCTGGGAGCCCGAGACCTGGCCGAAGAAGTGCCAGGGCTACGGCTACCTCGACGCCGCGCGCGGCGCGCTCGGCCACTGGGTGCAGATCGAGGACGGGCGGATCACGCGCTACCAGTGCGTCGTGCCGAGCACGTGGAACTGCTCGCCGCGCGACGCGCAGGGCCAGAGCGGCCCGTACGAGCAGGCCCTCGTCGACAACCACCCGCTCGTCGACCCCGAGCGGCCGCTCGAGATCCTGCGGACGATCCACTCCTTCGACCCGTGCATGGCGTGCGGCGTGCACGTGCTCGACGCGCGCGGGAACCCGATCACCGAGGTCCGGGTGTCGTGAGCGCGACGGCCACGAGCGTGCCTCCCTCGCCTCCGGGCGAGCCCGGCTACCGCTGGGTCTACCTGTGGCACTGGCCGATCCGCGCGATGCACTGGGCCGCGGCGGCCTCGATCGCGGTGCTCGTCGCGACGGGCTTCTACATCGGCCGCCCCTACTTCGCGCCGGCGCCCGCCGAGACGGCCGACGCGTTCGTGATGGGGACGATGCGCTTCCTGCACTTCGCGGCCGCCGCGGTGCTGGTCGCGACCGCGATCGTCCGCATCTACTGGCTCTTCGCCGGCAACCGCTACGAGCGCTTGACGGCGCTCTTTCCGATCACGTCCGGAAAGGATCTGCGCAACCTCGGGCTCATCGCGAAGAAGTACCTGCTGATGCGCTGGGAGTCGGGTCCGCACTACCTCGGCCACAATCCGCTCCAGCAGGTCGCGTACACGGCCCTCTACGCGGTCGTCGGGCTCCAGGTCCTGACCGGCTTCGCGCTCTACGGCATGGCCGATCCCGACGGCTTCTTCTACCGAGTGCTCGGCTGGGAGGCGCTGTTCCTCGGCGGGCTGCCGGTGGTGCGCTTCATCCACCACGTGCTCACGTGGGTGATCCTGATCTTCGTGCCGATCCACGTCTACCTCGCGCTGCGCGCCGACGTCACCGAGCGCGGCGGCGCGATCTCGTCGATCGTCAGCGGCGGCCGCTGGGTCAAGGACGACGTCGACTACGAGGACGCCTGAGCCGTGCCGGAGGGAACCGCGGTGATCGGGCTCGGCAGCCCGCTGATGGGCGACGACGGGCTGGGCCTGTGCGCGCTCGACGCGCTGCGTGACGGACCCGCCTTCGACCCGCCGCCGCTCTTCGTCGACGGCGGCACCTGGGGCATGAATCTCCTGCCGGTGATCGAGAGCGCCGAGCGCCTGCTCTTCGTCGACGCGATCCGCGCCGGAGGCCGCCCGGGCGAGCTCGTCGTGATCGAGCGCGAGGCACTCCCGCGCGGGCTCGGCCTCAAGCTCTCACCGCACCAGATCGACCTCCAGGAGGTGCTCGCGCTCGCGGAGCTGCGCGGGCGCCTGCCGCGCGACGCGGTCGCGATCGGCCTCGAGCCCGAGCGCGTCGAGCTCGGCTGCGGCCTGAGCGCGACGCTCGCCGAAGGCCTCGACGCGCTCGTCGAGCGCGTCGCCGAGCGCCTCGCCGCGTGGGGCCACGCGCGGGCACGGTGAGGGGGAGCCGGCCATGTGCCTCGGCGTGCCCGGACGCGTCGTCGCGATCGAGGGTGCGGTCGCGACGGTCGAGTTCTTCGGCGCGCGGCGCGCGGTGAGACTGCTCGGCCTCGACGAGCCGCTCGCGCCGGGCGACTGGGTGCTGACCCACGTCGGCCTCGCGATCCGGCGCATCCCGCCCGACGAGGTCGCTCCGATGCTGGCGCTCTACGAGGCCCTGCTGGAGCAGGCCGAGCGCGACGACGCGGTGGCGGGCTGAGATGCACGAGTACTCGATCGTCGGTGCGCTGCTCGAGCGGGTGGAGGCCGAGGCGCGCCGCCACCGCGAGGCGGTGGTGCTCGGGATCCGCGTCCGTGTCGGCGAGCTCGCCGGCGTCGACGCGGAGCTCCTGAAGAGCGCGTGGTCGCTCTTCCGCGAGGGCACGCCGTGCGCGCGCGCGGAGCTCGATCTGGCCAGCGAGCCCGCGCGCTGGGAGTGCCCGCGCTGCGACGCCGCGATCGAGAGGGGCGCGCCGCTGCGCTGCGACCGGTGCGAGGCGCCGGCGCGCCTCGCGTCCGGCGACGCGCTCGTGCTCGAGCGCATCGAGATGGAGGTGGGCGATGTGTGAGGACTGCGGCTGCGGCGATCGCGAGATCGTCTCGCTGCCGGTGCACGAGCGGATCCTGTCGGCGAACGAGCGGCGGGCCGCGCACAACCGCGCGCACTTCGAGGCGTCCGGCGTGCTCGCGATCAACCTGATGGGCTCGCCGGGCTGCGGCAAGACGGCGCTGCTCGAGGCCACTGCGCGCCGCGCGCCGGCGCTCTCGCTCGCGGCGCTCAGCGGCGACCTCGCGACCGACCACGACGCGCGCCGGCTCGAGCGCGCCGGAATCCGCGCGCGCGCGATCACGACCGGCACGGCCTGTCACCTGGACGCCGAGATGGTGCACCGCGCGCTCCACGACCTCGCGTGGGACGGCGTCGACTGTCTGTTCGTCGAGAACGTCGGCAACCTCGTCTGTCCCGCGATCTACGACCTCGGGCAGCGCGCGAAGGTCGTCGCGCTCTCGGTGACCGAGGGCGAGGACAAGCCGCTGAAGTATCCGGTGATGTTCCGCGCCGCCGACCTCGTGCTGCTGACCAAGGTCGACCTGCTGCCGCACCTGCCCGGCGTCCGGGTCGAGCGGATCGTCGACGCGCTCGCGCGGGTGATGCCGGAGCCGCGCTGGCTCGCCCTCTCCGCGGACACCGGCGAGGGGCTCGACGCGTGGCTCGACTGGCTGGCTCGGGTGGGGTCGAAACACCTCGATGCGGATCGGGTCTCCGTCGGGGAATCACCTAGCGCGCCGGGAGCGCCGCATCGCGGGGCCCGCGGCGGCGCCTGAGCCGGGCCGCGCGCGGAAGCTTCCCGAGAACGCCGTTTCCGATTTACATCCGAACCGCGTTTGGTGTGGAATGCTCTGCGCACCGGAGGTGCCCCCCCTTGTCCCCTTCCGAGGTGCAGCGCGACGTATGGGTCCCCGGCGACCTCGGCTCCGCCCAGCGCGGGCTGCGCGTCGTCGCGGCGAGCCCCAGCGGTGGGGCCGCCGCGGCGCCCCCGTTGGAGCGACACGCGCGCGAGCGGCTCTCGGCACCGGAGTGGGTGCTCTTCGTCGGTCTGGCTTCGTGCGCCCTCGGCTACGCGGCGGCGCTCGGGCTGTGCGCGTTGTGGGTGCTCCGCTGGATGTTCGCGTCGTGAAGTTCGATCCGATCCCGCACTCCGATTGGGGCCTGGTCCTCGTCGCGGTGACGGGCGCGCTGGTGTTGCGCGGGATCGTGCTGCTGGTGTTCGGCGTCTGACCCGCGCGTGAGTGCTCGGCATCCGAGCCGCGCGTGAGGGCGATGGTCCTGCACCGGATCGGCCCGCTGGCCGACGCCGCGGTGCGGCTCGAGCTGCGCGAGCTGCCGCGACCGGAGCCGGGGCCGGGCCAGGTACGCATCGCGGTGTCGGTGTGCGGCGTCTGCCACACCGAGCTCGACGAGATCGAGGGCCGCACGCCGCCGCCGCGGCTTCCGGTCGTGCCGGGGCACGAGGTGGTGGGCACGGTCGACGCGCTCGGGCCCGGCGCGTCGCGCTTCCGCGGCGGTGAGCGCGTCGGCGTCGGCTGGATCCACCACTCGAGCGGCGGCGACGACGAGAACCTGAGCCCGGAGTTCGAGGCCACCGGCCGCGACGTCGACGGCGGCTACGCCGAGTACCTGACGGTGCCCGAGGCCTACGCGCACCCGATCCCGGACGCGTTCGACGACGCGACGGCCGCGCCGCTGCTGTGCGCCGGCGCAGTCGGCTACCGCGCGCTGCGCCTGGCCGGGCTGCGCGACGGCGAGCCGCTCGGGCTGACGGGCTTCGGCGGGTCGGCGCACCTCGTGCTCCAGATCGCGCGGCACCTGTTCCCGCGCTCGCCGCTCCACGTGTTCGCGCGCGACGAGGGCGCGCGCCGCTTCGCGCGCGAGCTCGGCGCCGCGTGGGCCGGCGACACGGCCGAGCGCGCGCCCGAGCCGCTGCGCGCGATCATCGACACGACGCCGGCGTGGCGCCCGGTGGTCGAGGCGCTCGCGAACCTCGCGCCCGGCGGCCGCCTCGTGATCAACGCGATCCGCAAGGAGGACGCCGACCAGCGCGAGCTGCTGCGCCTGTCGTATCACGAGCACCTGTGGCTCGAGCGCGAGATCAAGAGCGTCGCGAACGTCACCGCGCGCGACCTCGCCGAGTTCCTGCCGCTCGCGGCGCGCGCCGGGATCCGCCCGGAGGTCGAGATGCACGCGCTCGAGGACGCGAACCGGGCGCTGCTCGCGCTGCGTCGCGGCGGCGTGCGCGGCGCGCTGGTGCTGCGCGTCCGCTGACGACCCCGGGCGGAGCTCCCACCGGCACGCGCGCCGCTCAGTCCGGCGTCTCGCCGGCCCGCGTCAGCGCGCGGCGCGCGGCGAGCGGGCCGGCGAGCTCGAAGAGCACCGTCGTCCCGACGACGACCGGGAGCATCGGGAAGACCTCCGCGGCCCGGCAGGGCAACGCGCGTGCCGGCGGCTCGCCCGATCCCGGGCCGCGACGCGGCGGCCGACTGTGGCGCGACACCCAGCGCTCGGGCACGCCGCCCCGCTCTCGGGCGGGGACCCCGACGGCGCCGGTAGCGGCCCGACATCCCCGATCCGGCACGGCCGTTGCAGCCGGGATCCGGCGCCCCGCTTTACTCGAAAGTGGGGATTGTCCGCCGTCTGCGGGGCGCTGATCCTGCCGCACGTGGGGAGACTGCCGAACATGGTCGAGGAAACGACGACGCGACGCGCGGGCCGCACTCGGGTCGACGCCGCCGCGCGCTGGTCCGCGCCGAGCCCGGGAGGACGGGGTGAGCCGCTGCGCGTGACGCTCGGCGACCTCGTCGAGGCGATCGCGTCGGTGACGTCGGACGCCGCCGAGCGTGCCGCCGTCGTCGGCCACGTGCTCCGCACGTGCTCGCGCTGATCGCCGGCGACGACGGATTTCGCGCGGGGCCGATCCCCGTCGCGCTGGCCTATGCCGGCTTCCTGCTGCGCGCGGCGGCGACGACCGACGATGCTCGCGACCACTTCGAGCGCCACGGAGCCGACGGCTGCCTGCTCGTCGTCGATGCGCGCTCGCTCGGCGCCTGCGCGGGCAGCGCCACCTGGTCGAGCTTCCTGGCCCGGCACCGCGCGATGCGGGCAGTCATCGTCGCGTGCGAAGGGGCGGATCCCGACGCGAGGGCCGCCGTCGGCGCGCCGCACCGGGTACTGCTCGAGGACGCGAGCGACCCGATCTCCGTCGTCGCCGCCGCACGACGTTTGTCGGCGAGCCGCCGACCCGCGGGCCGTCGCGTGGGACCGCCTTCCCGATGGGCGGGCTGAGCGCGGGACGCGCCGCTGCCACGACGCCCCAGCCCTTCAGGCCGGTGGGCAAGGATGCCGCAGTCCCGACGGCCGCCCGTTCGCGGAGGGGGTCACGATCGTCCACTCTGCGGGCGCGGAGCGGATCGTCGTGCGGCTCCGCAGCCTGCTCGCGAAGGACCCGGAGACGCTCGCCCGTGTCGGGGAATGGGCAGCCACTGCCTCGGGGATCGCTGGCACGCAGCGTGCAGCGTGTCGAGGTGGACGAGAAGGGCAGGTACTCGGATGATGGCGACGACTCCGGGCAAGATCCGGCCTTCGCATCGCTCCATGAGGGGCGAGACGCTCTTGCGGCGGGTGTACTCGCAGCACCGCTCGATCACGAGACAGGTGCGCGAGCTGATGCGACTCCTCGACGCGCGCCCGGCCGACGACGAGGCCGGTGAGCGGCGCGGCGAGGTCCTGCGGCGTATCCGTCGGCTCCAGCGAGACCTGGCGAGGCACTTCGCGGACGAGGAGAAGGTGGGTTTCCTGCGCCACGCGGTGGAGGTGGCGCCGCGTCTCTCGCGGCGCGCCCGCGCCATCGCGTCGGAGCACGCCCGGCTCCGGATCGGCCTCGAGGAGCTGGCGAACCTGGCGCAGCGCGAGCTCGCGCCGTGGGCCGAGCTGCGCTTCGCGTTCCAGGCGTTCTCGGCGGAGCTCGAGGTGCACGAGGACCGCGAGAACGAGCTGATCGACGAGGCCTTCCTCGACGACCTGGGCGTCAGCGGCTAGAGGCGGCCTCGGCGCGCCCATCGGGCGCCTTCAC
>CAZQYK010000578.1:0-2993 GCA_964597285.1 uncultured Spirochaetales bacterium | reverse complement strand
CGCGCGCCGCTTCCTCGACGAGAACCTGCCGGTCGAGAAGCTGCGCGCGCTCGTCGCCGCCGACGCCGACGCCGCCTACGCGCGCGGCGAGCGCCCCGGCTGGGACGAGGGGCTGTGGAAGCAGATCGTCGAGATGGGCTGGACGGGCCTCGCGGTGCCCGAGGCCCACGGCGGCGTCGACGCGAAGACGGTCGGGATCGCGGCGCTGCTCGAGGAGGTCGGCCGCCACGCGCTGCCCTCGCCGCTCGTCGCGACGCTGTGCGCGAGCTTCGCGCTGCGCGCGTGCGGTGCGCACGCCGGGCCGTGGCTCGAGCGCATCGCGAACGGCGCCGCGGCGTCGCTCGCGATCACCGACGCGCGCGGCAGCTGGGACCCGGCCGACACCGACGTCGAGGCCAGCGCCGGCGACGCGATCGCGCTCGAAGGCCGCGCGTGCTTCGTGCAGGACGCCTTCAAGGCCGATTTCTTCGTCGTCTCGGCGCGGCGCAACGGGGGGACGCTGCTGTGCGCGGTTCGCGCCGACGCTCCGGGCTTGTCGCTCGAGCAGAGCCACATCCACGACCTGACGCGCGACCAGGCGTCGCTGCGCCTCGACCGGGTCGAGATCCCGCCCGGCGACATCCTGGCCGAGGACGGCGCCGCGGCGCTGCGCCGCGCGTGGCCGGCGCTGCTCGTCGCGGTCGCGGCCGACCTGTGCGGCACCAGCGAGTGGCAGCTCCAGACGACCGTCGCCTACGCGAAGCAGCGCGTGCAGTTCGAGCACCCGCTCGGCTTCTTCCAGGCCGTGAAGCACCCGCTCGTCGACGCGATGGTGAAGATCGACCGCGCGCGCTCGCTGCTCTACCACGCCGCCTGCTGCATCGACGAGGGCAGCCCCGACGCCGAGACCGCCGCGCGGATGGCCAAGAGCGCCGCGTCCGACGCGGGCGCGTTCACGAGCGACCGCTCCGTGCAGCTCCACGGCGGCATCGGCTTCGTCTGGGAGAGCGACGTCCATCTCTTCTTCAAGCGCAGCCTGCACAACCAGGCCCTCTACGGCGACGGCGCCGAGCAGCGGCGCGTGCTGGCGGAGCGCCTGATCGGGCCGATCGGCAGCGCGTCGTAGACGACCAGCGGCGGCCGCCCAATCGAAGGCGGGCACGCTCAGGAAGAGGCCAAATGCGGCCTTTTTTGAGCGATATTTGTCGATTTATCCTTCTCTTGTAATACTACTAATCTCGCTATACAGTCCACTGCCGTGGACCCGGTCACCAACCCCTTCGCCCCTGGGGCGGGGACCCCGCCGCCGGAGCTCGCCGGCCGGGAAGAGGTGCGCGAAGCCGTGCGGATCGCGCTCGAGCGGGTCCGGCTTGGGCGCCCGACCAAGAGCGTCCTGATGGTGGGGCTCCGAGGGGTGGGCAAGACGGTCCTGCTGGATCGGATGCGGGACGATGCAGAGGCCGCCGGCATCCACACGGTTCGCCTCGAAGCTCCGGAACAGCGCTCCCTACCGGCCCTCCTGGCGCCGGAGCTGCGTCAGGCGCTGCTGCGGATGTCTCGGCAGGAGCGCGCGAAGGCACTGGCGGAGCGAGGGCTCCGCGCCCTGGCGGGCTTCGCGAAGGCGCTGAAAGTCAAGTTCCAGGACATCGAAGTGGGCATCGACCTCGAGCCCGAGCCGGGCCTCGCCGACAACGGCGACCTCGAGCACGACCTGCAGGCGTTGATCGAGGCTGTCGGAGAGGCCGCCAAGTCGGCCGGCACGGCGCTGGCGATCTTCATCGACGAGCTCCAGTACGTCGAGGAGGCTCAGCTCGCCGCGCTCATCACGGCGCTGCACCGGGCCGCGCAGCGGCGGTTGCCCATCGTCCTAGTCGGCGCGGGTCTCCCGCAGCTCCGCGGCCGGATGGGCCGGGCGAAGTCCTACGCGGAGCGCCTCTTCGATTTCCCGGAGATCGGGGCCCTCGATGAGGAGGCAGCGCGAGCCGCGCTCGCCAAGCCCGCCGAGGCGGAAGGCGTGGCGTTCGAAGCGGATTCCCTGGACGCCGTTCTCGAGAAGACCCATCGCTATCCCTATTTCCTCCAGGAATGGGGAAAGCACGCCTGGGAGGCGGCCCCGCAGTCTCCCATCCGATTCCGGGACGTGGACCAGGCGTCTTCGACGGCTGTGGCCGCTCTGGACGAAGGCTTCTTCCGGGTCCGCTTCGACCGTCTCACGCCAGCAGAGAAGCGCTACCTCCGCGCGATGGCGGAGCTCGGCCCGGGGCCGCACCGCTCGGGGGACATTGCGGCCGAACTCGGCCGCCTGGTCACGTCGCTCGGGCCCACCCGGAGCCAGCTCATCGCCAAGGGGATGGTCTGGAGCCCGAGCCATGGCGACACGGCCTTCACGGTCCCGCTCTTCGAAGAGTTCATGAAGCGCATCATGCCGGGCGACGACTGGCGGGAGTAGAAGGTGGTGTTCGCGGTGCTTCGCCGAGGGGCCGTAGGGCCGTCGGGCCAGCCTCGGTGCAGACCCGTGCCCCCGCTTGCAGGCCGGGAGCTTCGAGGCTCCCAGTGCAGCTGGGTCGGGGGTTGCTGGGGAGCTGCGTAAGCGGAACGCCACGCCACTGCGAGCTCGTCTTCCGCTTCGACCGGCGCTGGCGGGAGACCGAGCTGCCCCCCATGTCCCGGAAGCTGCTCGGCACGGTCGCCGCGGAGCGCACTTCGCCAAGAGATCGACGAGCCCTCGACGATCGAGGCGAGGCGAGCGCGCACTGATTCCGCGTCCTTCCTGGCAGGGGGAGATCGCGAACGGCACCCTACCCGCGTGATCGAGCGCACCCCCTTCGGCCGCACCGGGCACGCCAGCTCGCGCGCGATCTTCGGGGCGGCGGCGCTCGGCGCGATGAGCCCCGAGCGCGCCGAGCGCACGCTGGCGCTGCTGCCCCGCTACGGCGTGAACCACATCGACGTCGCAGCGGGCTACGGCGACGCCGAGCTGCGCCTCGCGCCGTGGCTGCGCGGACGCCGCGACC
>CAZQYK010000577.1:0-12513 GCA_964597285.1 uncultured Spirochaetales bacterium | reverse complement strand
GGCCGAGACCGCGAAGATCCTGAATCCCGAGCGGACCGTCGTGGTGCCGGACCTCGAGGCCGGCTGCTCGCTCGCCGACGGCTGCCCGCCCGAGGACTTCCGCGCGTTCAAGGCCCGCCACCCCGGCGCGAAGGTGCTGTCGTACATCAACTGCAGCGCCGAGGTGAAGGCCGAGAGCGACCTGATCTGCACGTCGTCGAACGCGGTGAAGATGGCGCGCCAGTTCGACGGCCAGCCGCTGATCTTCGCGCCCGACCGCCACCTCGCGCGCTGGGTCGCGCGGCAGATCGGGCGCGACGACCTGATCGTCTGGCAGGGGGCCTGCGTCGTGCACGAGCAGTTCAGCGCGAAGCGGCTGGCCGAGCTGCGCGTGCGCCACCCCGAGGCCGAGGTGCTCGCCCACCCCGAGTGCGAGCAGGCCGTGCTCGACCAGGCCGACTTCATCGCGTCGACGACCGGCATCATCGAACGCGCGGTGAAGAGCCCGGCCGAGACGCTGATCATCGCGACCGAGGACGGCGTGTTCCACCAGATCCAGCAGCGCGCGCCCGAGAAGCGCTTGATCCAGGCGCCGGGCATGGACGAGAGCTGCGCGTGCAACCAGTGCCCGTTCATGCGCCTGAACACGCTCGAGAAGCTCTACCTTTGCCTGCGCGACCTCGAGCCGCGGGTCGAGGTGCCCGAGCAGATCCGCGTGCGCGCGCTGCGCCCGATCGAGCGGATGCTCGCGCTGTCGGCGGCGCCGGCCGGTGCGCCGGCGTCGGCCGCCGCTGACGGGCGTGCCGCCGGCTGACGTCCGTCTCGCTCGCTGACGGCCGAACAGTTCGTTGACGAGCGTCAGCCTACGTGGCACGCTCCGGGGCGCGCGCCCTACGGAGTCCCCGTGCCCCGCTTCCCCGAGTTCCGGCCCGAGAGCGAAGACTTCTACCCGCGCGACGCGGACGCGGCGTTCCGCCGGCTGCGCGCCGACGACCCGCTGCACTGGCACGAGCCCGGCCGCTTCTGGGCCGTGACGCGCCTCGCCGACGTCCAGAGCGTCTCGCAGCACCCGCGCCGCTTCTCGTCGGAGCGCGGCACGCAGCTCTTCGAGGTGCTGCGGCGCGCGCGCGGGAAGGCGCCGCTCGGCGAGGCGAGCGACGCGCTCGACCGGAACGCGCCGTCGATCATCCGCATGGACCCGCCGCACCACAACCGCCACCGCAAGCTCGTGATGGGCGCGTTCACGCCGCGCCGCGTGGCCGCGCTCGAGCCGCGCGTGCGCGAGATCGCGAAGCACAGCCTCGACGCGATCGACCCTTCGCGGCCCGTCGACTTCGTGGAACGGGTCGCCGTGCCGATGCCGATGTTCGTGATCGCCGAGCTGCTCGGCGTGCCGCCCGAAGACCACGCGCGCTTCCGGCGCTGGTCGGACGCGATGATCGCGGCCGGCGGCGGCGACCTCACGCCGGACACCGCGGCGAGCGCAGCGGAGCTGCTCGGCTACTGCGTCGGCGTCGCCGAGGAGCGGCGCCGGCGGCCGCAGGACGACCTGATCTCGGTGCTCGTCGGCGCCGAGATCGACGGCGAGCGGCTGAACGACGCCGAGATCGGCATCTTCTGCCTGACGCTGCTCGTCGCCGGCAACGAGACGACGCGCAACCTCGTCGCGGGCGGTGGCCTCGCGCTGATGCGTCACCCCGAGCAGCGCGAGCGGCTGCTCGCCGATCCGGGGCTGCTGCCGAACGCGGTCGAGGAGATGCTGCGCTTCGTCTCGCCGGTGCGGAGCTTCGCGCGCACCGCGACCGAGGACTGCAGGCTGCGCGGCCGCAACGTGCGCGCCGGCGACGCGCTCGTGCTCTTCTACGGCTCGGCGAACCGCGACGAGGCGGTGTTCGGGGCGGACTCCGACGCGTTCGACGTCGGGCGCGCGAGCGCGCGGCGCCACGTCGCGTTCGGCTTCGGCGAGCACCTGTGCCTCGGCGCGTCGCTGGCGCGGCTCGAGGCGCGCGTGATGTTCGAGGAGCTGCTCGCGCGCTGGCCGCGCTTCGCGCTCGCAGGCACACCCGAGCCGCTCGCGTCGAACCTGATGAACGCCTGGGTGCGGATCCCGGTGGCGCTCGCGCCGTGAGCAAGCCGAAGGCGCGCAGTGAGCCGGAGGCGAACGGAGTCCGATGAGCAAGCAGAAGGCGCGCAGAGAGCCGGAGGCGACCGGAGTCCAGTGAGCGCCCCGGCCTCGCCCTTCGGCCGGCCGAGCGCGCGCGAGCTGCAGCGCCAGCGCACGCGCGCGAACCTCTTCCAGGCGGCACTCGCCGAGTTCGCGAAGGTGGGCTTCGACCGCGCGAGCGTCGCCGAGATCGCGCGCGCGGCCGGCGTCTCGCGCCCGACCTTCTACTTCCACTTCCCGACGAAGGAGCACGTGCTGCTCGAGCTGCAGTGGCACAAGGAGCTCGAGCTCGTCGAGCGGCTCGAGGGCTGCGCGACGCTGCGCGAGCTGCTCGCCGCGCTGCCCGACGCGATCGAGGACGTGCTGCTCAGCATCCAGGGCCCGCGCGTCGCGCGCGACATGATCGGCATCTACGCGCGCCTGCCCGAGACGCTGCCGCTCGCCGAGCAGCCCTTCCCGCTGGTGCGGCTGCTCGAGCGGCGCTTCGGCGAGGGCGCGGAGCGCGGCGAGCTGCGCCCGGGCCTCGAGCCGCGCCAGGCCACCTACCTGTGCCTGACCGGCGTGTTCGGCTACCTGACCGCCGGCTCGCAGCCCGGCGCCGACCGCCACGCCGACCTGCGGGCGATGCTGTCGCTCTACCTCGCGCCGTGACGGGGCCCGACGCAGGCGCGCCCGGCGGCGACCCGTCTTCGCTGCGGAGGTTCGCGGCGTTGGGCGTGTTCGCCGCCGCGCTGGCGCTGTACGCGCGCACGACCGACTACGGCTTCCTCGACTGGGACGACGGCTCGCTCGTGGTCGAGAACCCGTGGATCCGCGCCTTCTCGCTCGAGAACCTCGTCGCGATCCTCACGCAGCCGCTCCTCGACAGCTTCTTCCCGCTGCAGTCGGTCTCGTACGCGGTCGACCACGCGCTCTGGGGGATGGACCCCTTCGGCTTCCACCTGCACTCGGTGCTGCTGAACGCGATCAACGCGGTGCTCGCATTCGCGCTGCTGTGGCGCCTCGGCGGCCGGCCCGTGGTCGCATTCCTCGGCGCGCTGCTCTGGGCCGTGCATCCCTCGCACGTGTCGAGCGTCGCGTGGGTCTCGGCGCGCAAGGAGCTGCTCTTCGGCTGCTTCGCGATGCTCTCGACGCTGGCCTGGCTGCGCGCGCGCCGCGACGCGGCGCTCCACCGGCCGGCCTACGCGCTGTCGCTGCTGTGCTTCGCGCTAGGCGCCGCGGCGAAGGCCCCGATCGCGGTGTTCCCGCTCTTCTTCTGGCTCGCCGATCACGTCGAGAGCGCGCAGCGCCCCGAGACGCGGCGCCCGCTCGGAGCGCGCCTCGCGCTGCTCGCGCCCTACCTGCTGCTCGCGCTCCCCTTCCTGTGGATGAACTTCCGCGTGCAGATCGTCGCCGACACCGTCTCGCTCGACGCGCCGCTCGAGTACGTGCTCGTCCGGGGCCACGCGGTGTGGCGCTATCTCTGGATCCTGCTCGGCCTGCTGCCCGGGCAGCCGATGTACGACTTGCCGCCGCTGCGCGGCGACCCGCTGTCGGTCGTCGCGATCCTCGCGCCCTTCGCGCTCGTGCCGGCCCTGATCGCGGTCGCGCTTCGGCGCGGCTGGCGCGAGCCCGCGCTCGCGCTCGGCTGGCTCGCGGTCGGCCTGATTCCGCCGCTCGCGTTCCCGCTCACGACCTACATGGCCGACCGCTACCTCTACGTGCCCTCGCTCGGCTTCTGCTGGCTGCTCGCGCAGGGCATCGCCGCGCTCGCCGGCCTCGCGCGCGGATCGCCCGTGTGGCGTCACGTCGCGCTCGTCGCGTTCACCGCAGCCTTCGCGCTGCCCTTCGTCCGCACCGCGTGGGCATACACGCCGGTGTGGCGCGACAGCGAGTCGCTGTGGAGCTACGCGGTGGCCCACAGCCGCGACGGGCGCGCCGCGACCTCGCTGTCGGCGGCGCTGATCCGAGAAGGGCGTCTCGACGAGGCCGAGAGCGTGCTGCGCACCGCGCCGGCCCTCGGCGCGAACGGGCACCTGCACCTCGCGATCGTCCACATGAAGCGCGACGAGGTCGAGGCGGCGCTCGCCGAGACCGAAGAGGCGCTGCGCCTCACCGGCATCCAGACGCCGCGGCCGCAGGACCTCGCGAAGCTGCTGTGGCTGCGCGGCGTCGCGCTCGGCCGCCTGGGACGCGGCGACGAGGCGGTGGCCGCGTGGGAGGAGGCCGTGCGCGCCGACCCCGCCAACCGCGAGGCGCGCGAACTGCTCGACCTCGCCCGCGAGGCGCTCGGCGAGGCCAAGGACCCGTGACGCTCTCCGGCGCCTCGGGTCCCCGCTGAGCGAGACCGGGGGACGAATCGCGCTTCAGCCACGCGTTTCTACAACTCGTGCGACGCGGAGGCGAGCGGCGTCGCGCGCAGGACGCGCGCGGCGGTCCCGTCCCCGGAAGCCGCGAACGAGCGCCGACGGCACACGCCGGCGGCGCTCCAGTGGCACGAACGTTGCTTCGCATGCGGCAGAGGAAGTTGCGCTGGAGGAGCATCGAGATGGCGAAGCCGGCGGAGCGCAGGGACGGTGCCGCGCTCGCGACGGCCGCGCAGGGAGCGCTGCGCGGCGCGGTGGCCGCGATGGCGATGACTGGGATGCGGGAGTTCACCCGACACGCCGGTCTGCTCGAGGAGCCCCCGCCCGAGACGATCGTACGCCGCCTGCGCTCACGACCCTTCGCACGCGTGCGCAGCGGGCGCAGACGCGCGCAGGTGGAGGTCCTGCATTGGAGCTACGGCGCACTCGCCGGAGCCAGCTTCGCCGCGCTGCCGCGGGCGCTGCTGCGGTCGCGCTGCGCGGGGCCGCTCTTCGGCTTGGCGGTGTGGGCCGGGTTCGAGCTGCTGATTGAGCCGCGGCTCGGGTGGGCGCGGGAGCGCCACCGGCGTCTGCGCGACCGCGCCGCCGTCGTCGCCGACCACCTGCTGTACGGATACGTGTTGGCGCACACGCGAGGCGGACCCGCGGACGACGAGCCGTGAGGCGTCGCGTCGTGATCGCCGTGCTCGGCGTTGCCGTCGTTCTGCTCGCGGTGCGCGCGACCCTCCCGATCCTCGTAGAGCGCTACGTGAACGACGTCCTCGACCGATCGGAGGACTACGACGGCTCGATCGAAGAGGTGGACCTCGCGCTCTGGCGCGGTGCCTATCGCATCGAGAAGCTGCGACTCGATCACACCGAGAAGGAGGAGCTGCGGCCGTTGATCGCCGCGGAGCGCATCGACCTCTCGCTGCGCTGGTCGGCGCTGCTGCGCGGCTCGCTCGTCGGCGAGGTCGACGCGTACGGCGTGGTCTACAACGTCGTCGCGGGGCCGCCGCACGACGACGACGCGCTGGCCCAGAGCGGCGAGGACCCGTCGCTCGGCGAGCGCCTCTCGGAGCTGTTCCCGTTCTCGATCGACCGGCTCGAGGTCCACAGCGGCGAGATCCACTACCTCGACCCGCATCGCGAGCCGAAGGTCGACATCGCGCTGACGAAGGTGCACCTGCTCGCGGAGAACTGGACCAACGTGCGCGGCGTGGAGCGGGAGCGCTTCGCCCGCGCCTGGCTGCGCGCGGAGGCCTTCGACTCCGCGCTGCTGGTCGCCTCGCTCGAGACCGACCCGTGGACCTCGCCGCTCGAGTTCCGCTTCGCCGCGATGAGCGAGGGGATCCGCCTCACCGAGCTGAACGACTTCCTGCGCGCCTACGGAGGTTTCGACGTCGCGGAGGGGCAGCTCTCGGTCTATACCGAGGTGGACGCGAAGGACGGCCGCTACGAGGGCTACGTCAAGCCGATCGTCGCGGATCTCGACGTCCTGTCGGAGGAACCCGGAGACGGCTTCCTCGGCCGGATCTGGGAGGGGGTGGTCGCCGCCGTCGCCGAGGTCTTCGAGAACCAGCTCTCGGGACGCCAGGCGACGCAGATCCCGATCGAGGGCAGGTGGGGCGATCTCGGCCCCGAAGACCTGCTCACCGCGCTCGGCAACGTCTTGTACAACGCGTTCATCCAGTCGCTTGCGCCGCGCCTCGAGCATCCCGAACGGCTCGCCGGCCGAGACTGACGACCGAGCGCTCTCAAGGCACGCGGCCGACGGTGTCGGCGACGTAGGTTCCGCAATCTGTAGATCCTTCAACGTCCCCGGCGGCGCTCGCTCGCGACGCGGGGGACGCACTCAGGCCAGGTCGGCGTCGCCGAACTCGTACGCCGCGCGCAGCTCGGGGTCCTTCTTCGCCAGGAGCTTCGCCGCCTCGACCATCACGCGGCACTGCTTGACGGTCGCGTCGTCCTGCATCTTGCCGTCGATCATCACGCAGCCCGAGCCGTCGCCCATCTCGGCGATCACGCGCTTCGCCCACAGCACCTCGTCGACCGGCGGGCTGAACACCTTCCGCGCGATGTCGATCTGCGCGGGGTGCAGGCTCCACGCGCCGACGCAGCCGAGCAGGAACGCGGCGCGGAACTGGTCCTCGCAGGCGACCGTGTCCTTGATGTCGCCGAAGGGCCCGTAGTAGGGGTAGATGCCGCTCGCGGTGCAGGCGTCGACCATGCGCGCGAGCGTGTAGTGCCACGGGTCCTGCTGAGCGGTGACGCGCGCCGCGTCCGGGTTCGCCGGGTCTGGGTCGGTGCGCACGAGGTACTGCGGGTGGCCACCGCCGACGCGCGTGGTCTTCATGCGCCGGCTCGCGGCGAGGTCGGCCGGGCCGAACGAGATGCCCTGCATCCGCGGGCTCGCGGCGCAGATCTCCTCGACGTTGATCACGCCGAGGTGGGTCTCGAGGATCGCGTGGACGAGCAGCGGCTCGCGCAGGCCGGCCTTCGCCTCGAGCTGCGCGAGCAGCTGGTCGACGTAGTGGATGTCCCAGGGGCCCTCGACCTTCGGGATCATCACGACGTCGAGCACGTCGCCGATCTCGGCGACGAGCGTCGTCAGGTCGTCGAGCACCCACGGGCTGTCGAGGGAGTTCACGCGCGTCCACAGCTGGCAGTCGCCGAAGTCGGTCTCGCGGCCGATCTTCGCGAGGCCCTCGCGTGCCGCGACCTTGTTGTCGATCTGGATCGCGTCCTCGAGGTTGCCGAGCAGCACGTCGCACTTCGTCGCGAGCTCGGGCAGCTTCGCCGCCATCTTCGGGTTGCTCGGGTCGAAGAAGTGGATCATCCGCGCCGGGCGGAACGGGATCTCGCGCGGCGGCGTCGGCGCGCCGATCGCCTTCGGGCGGAAGAAGTCCTTCGGGTTGCGCATGGTCTCACTCCTCGTAGAGCTTCACGACGCGCACGGCGCCGGGCGGCGCGGCCTGGAGACAGAGGTCGCAGAGGGTGCACTCGTCGAGGTTCGGCTCGACGATCGAGACGCCCTTCGGGCCGGCCTCGAAGATGTCGACCGGACAGGCCTCCTCGAGCCGCTTCGCGAGCTCGGCGTCGCGCGCGTGCTCGGGCGCGACGCGCACGTCGATGAACAGGCCGGGCATCAGGCCTTCTCCTTCTCGTCGAGGCGGCGGCGCAGCAGCGCCGGGATCTCCTCGATGCGCTCGGCCACCGAGATCCCGGCGGCCTCCATCCGCGCGATCTTCTCGGCGGTGGTGTCCTCCACGCCCTCGACGATCGTGCCGGCGTGACCGAAGCGCATGCCCTTCATCTCGTCCATGAAGCGGCCGGCCATGAACGCGACGATCGGCAGCCGCGAGCGGTGCTCGCGCACCCACTCGGCGAGCTCGGCCTCCATGCGGCCGCCGGGCTCGGAGTAGATCGCGATCGCCCGGGTCTCCGGGTCGGCCTCGTAGAGCGGCATCAGCTCGGCGTAGGTCGTGCCGACGATCGCGTCGCCGCCGATCGACACGCAGGTCGACTGCCCGAGCCCGGCCGCGGTCAGCGTGCTGGCGATCTCGGTCGTCATGCCGCCCGAGCGCGACATCACGCCGATCGGCCCCTTGCTGTAGGCCTGGCGCGTGTTCGCCGCCGGCCCGCCGACGCCGCCCATCTTCGCCTCGCCGGGCGAGATGATGCCGAGACAGTTCGGGCCGATGATCCGCGCGCCGCGCAGGGCGGCGAGCTCGACCATCTGCGCCACCTCCTTGCGCGGCACGTTCTCGGTGACGACGACGACGAGCTTCACGCCGTTCTCGATCGCCTCGAACACGGCGTCGCGCACGAAGCCGGGCGGCACCGAGACGATCGAGCCCTCGACGGCGCCGTGCTTCGCGACGACGTCGCGCACCGAGTCGTAGACCGGCACGCCGTAGACGTCGCGGCCGGCGCGGCCCGGCGTCACGCCGCCGACGATCACAGCGCCGTAGTCGAGGTTCTCGCGGGTCAGGTTCACCGCCTCGCGACCGGTGATGCCCTGGACGACGAAGCGGGTGTCCTTCGTGATCAAGATCGACATGGCTCTCGCTACGCAGCCTTCATCTTCTTCACGGCGCGGCCCGCCGCGTCGTACATCGACACGCTGCGGTCGCAGTACTCGACGCCGTACTTCGCGAGGATCTTGAAGCCCTCGTCCTCCCACGCGCCGGGGATGCGGAAGATCGCGATCGCCTCGGCCGGGTCGCGATTCGACTCGATGCAGCCCTTGATCACGCCGCGAGCGACGATGTCGACGCGCGTGTTCGACACGACGTTCATCATCACCGCGATCCGCTCGACGCCGGGCTTCGAGAGGATCAGCTTCGTCAGCTCGCAGGCCTTGTTCACCGACGGGTTGCCGCCGATCTCGCAGTAGTTCGCCGGCCGGCCGCCCTGCTGGCGGACCGCGTCGAAGAGCGTCAGCGAGCCGCCGCCGGCGCCGATCACGAGGCCGAGGTTTCCGTCGAACTCGACGACGTTGCCGGCGACGCCGCGGTGGTCGGTCTCGTTGACGCGCCGCCCGGCGATCTCGAACTCGGTCGGCGGCCGCGCCTGGCGCGTCTCGTCCTCGCCGATGCCGAGCTCGCCGAGCAGCGCTGCGTGCTTGCCGCGGGCCTCGGCCTCGAGGTCGACGTGGCCGTCGAGCACGACGAAGCGGCCGTCGGCGAGGCGCGCGAGCGGGTTGATCTCGGCGAGCGTCAGGTCGCAGTCGAGGAAGAGCCGCATCAGCTCGAAGACGATCGGCGTGAGTCGATTCAGCTCGCTCCCGCTGACGCCGACCGCCCCGACCGCCTCCTTCGCGATGCGCGGCGTGAGCGGCAGGATCGTCGAGAAGTGGGTCTTCGAGACGTGCTCGGGGTGCGCCGTCGCGACCTCCTCGATGTCGATGCCGCCCATGTCGCTGAAGAGCACGACCGGCTTCTTCGCGCGGCCGTCCCAGGTCACCGAGACGAAATACTCCTGCGCGACCGGCGACTTCTCCTCGACGAGCACCGAGCGCGCCTCCTGGCCGTTCACGACGATCGGCAGGATCGCGTCGAAGTGCGCGGCGGCCTCGTCCGGCGTGTCGGCGAACTTCACCGCGCCGGCCTTCATCCGGCCGCCCGAGAGCACCTGGCTCTTCAGCACCACCGGCCCGCCGATCTCGGCGGCCGCGGCGCGGGCCGCGGCGGCGGGCGTCGCGACGCGGTGCCGGCCGAGCGGCAGCCCCCGGCGCGCGAAGAGCGCCTTCGACTCGTACTCGTAGAAGCGCATGCGGGGGGTCTCCGCGGCGGGGGGTGGATCGGACGCGGGCGCGTAAGTAGGCGCACGCTAATGCGATTCGGGGCCGAAGGCAAGGGAGGGGCGCCGCGCCACGCCGCCGGGCCGGGCGGCCGCCGGCCCCCCGAGCGCCGGCGCCGAGAGTGTTAGTGCGCCGAACTAACCAGGCAGTGTGCGGATCTCCCCGACCCATTTGCGAGCGAAGCGCCACTCACCTTCCTCAGCCGTGGGATAAGGTGCTTCGCTTCGCCGAAGGGGGAACTCCGATGCGATGGGTCCGCCGCCGCTCCGCTCTCGCGCTCGCCGCCGCCTCCGCTCTCGCGCTCGCCGCGTTCGCGGCCTTTCCCACCGACCCGCCGAACGACCCGAGCTACCTCCAGGACGCGGCGTGCCCGGTCGGCGGACCGCTGATCCCGCTGCCGCAGTGCCAGAGCCCGTCGGGCCAGTGGAACCTGTTCAGCTACTGGTTCAACAACGCGCCCGACCCCGGCCACGCGAGCGGCATCTCCGCGGACCTCGCGTGGCAGGTGACGACCGGGCGCGACGACGTCGTCGTCGTCGTGCTCGACAGCGGCGTCAACTACGACCGCGACGACCTCGCGAACAAGATCTGGCTGAACTGCGGCGAGCTGCCGGCGCCGCAGGACGCCGGCGGCGCGACGCTGCCGGGCAGCTGGCCCGGCTGCCTCGACCCCGGCCTCGAGTACGACCGCGACGGCAACGGCGTCTTCGACGTGCGCGACTACGCGAACGACCCGCGGCGCGGCAGCGTCGCCACCGCGGCGACGACGCGCGGCGACCTGCGCTTCGCCGAGAACGGCCTCGACGACGACGGCAACGGCTTCGTCGACGACATCTCCGGCTGGGACGCGCGCGACGGCGACGGCGACGAGTACCGCACGAACGGCGACGGCCACGGCACCGGGCGCAACGGCTTCATCGCCGCCGAGACCGACAACGGCGTCGGAATCGCCGGCATCTGCCCGGCGTGCCGGCTCGCGAACGTGCGCGTCGACGGCACCTTCGTGACGCGCACCGAGGGCCCCGGAATCGGCGCGCTGTGGGCGGCCGAGCAGGGCCACGAGGTGATCAACATGGCGCTCGGCGCGACGACGGCGTCGTCGATGACGCGCGCCGCGTTCGACTACTTCACGCGCCGCAACGGCCTCGCGCTGAACGCGTCGGCGAACGAGTTCAGCTTCCACCACAACTTCCAGACGGTCTTCGACGACGTGATGGCGATCGGCGCCGTCGCGCCGGACTTCGACCTGCTCCAGGGCCAGCCGAACCCGGCGCCGACGACGACCTACCTGCGCAAGGCGAACTTCTCGAACTACGGCGCCCACCTCGACGTCGTGACGCCGACCGACGCACCGACGACCGGCGGCGGCAACAGCGGCGGCTACGGCGATTCGAGCGGCACGTCGTCTGCGGTGCCACACGCCGCCGGCGTCGCGGCGCTCGTCTGGTCGCGGGCGCGCGACGTGCTCGACTTCACCGGCCTCGCGCTCCAGGACATCTCGGCGCAGGAGGTGCGGCAGATCCTCAACGGCACCGCCGACGACGTCGTCGCGGCCGACGACCCGCTCGGCGCCGCCGTCTATCCGTACCTGCCGGGCTGGGACCGCTGGACCGGCTACGGGCGCATCGACGCGCGCGCGGCCGTCGATCAGGTGGCGATGGGCACGATCCCGCCCGAGGCCGACATCAACTCCCCCGACTGGTACCGCAAGGTCGGCCGCGCGAATCCGGTCGTGAACGTCGAGTTCTACGCGAACGCGCGCTGGACCAGCGGCTACCAGTGGGTGCTCGAGTTCGGCGAGGGCGTCGAGCCGACGAGCTGGACCTTCGTCGCCGGCGGAACGGAGTTCTCCGACCCCGCGCTCTCGTCGGCGAGCCTGGTGTCGAACCACGGCGCGGCCTGGGACACGACGGGTGTCCCGGACGGGCGCTTCGTCACGCTGCGACTGCGCGTCGAGGACACCCTCGGCAACCTCGGCGAGGACCGCATGGGCGTCTGGGTGCAGCGCGCCGACCCCGACGACCACGCGGGCTTCCCGAAGACCGTCGCCGGCGTCGGCGGCACGCACCCGACCTCGCTCGAGTCGATCGGAAGCGCGCTCGTCGACCTCGACGGCGACAACCGGCTCGAGATCCTGGTCTCGAGCGGCGACGGCGTGATCCACGCGTTCCGCGAGAACGGCGGCGTGCTGCTCGGCTGGCCGGTGCGCACCGACGACGTCGACGGGCTGCCGCTCGCTCAGTCGGCCGCGTTCGACGGCGACCCGGCCAACGGCGAGATCCCGGTCGCGGGCTCGTCGGTGGTCGGCGGCGTATCGGTCGCCGACATCGACGCCGACGGCGTGCAGGAGGTCTGCGCCGGCGCCTACAACGGCAAGGTCTACTGCTGGGACGCGACGGGGCAGCTCGAGCCGGGCTTCCCGGTCGAGACCGACAAGGGCATCACGCGCGACCAGTACACCGGCGCGAACGAGCCGAATGCGAACGGCGCCGCGGTGCTTGCGACGCCGGCGCTCGAGGACCTCGACGGCGACGGCACGCTCGAGCTGATCGCCGGCGCGTTCGACCAGAAGATGTACGTCTGGAACCACGACGGCACGCGTTTCGCGCCCTGGCCGCTGCCGATCTTCGACGCGAGCCAGGTGGGCGGCGTGAACACCGCGAACCCGAAGCCGATCCTCTCGCACCCGGTCGTGGCCGACATCGACCTCGACGGGGCGATGGAGCTCGTGTTCGGCACCA
>CAZQYK010000576.1:0-4847 GCA_964597285.1 uncultured Spirochaetales bacterium | reverse complement strand
CCGATCCGATACTGGTTCTCGAGCAGCTCGCCGACGACGCGCACGCGCCGGTTGCCGAGATGGTCGATGTCGTCGATCCGCTTGTCGGGGTCGGCGCCGTTCTTCAGCTCGACGAGGTACTTGACGGCCGCGAGGATGTCCTCGGGGCGCAGCGTCGGCAGCTCGCCGAGGGGGATCTCCTGCTCCGGCGTGCCGGGCCCGCCCGGCTGCCAGCGCACGCGCTCGTCGGGCTTGAAGCCGAGCTTGTGGTTCACCTTCAGCCGCCCGACCCGCGAGAGGTCGTAGCGCTCCGGGTTGAAGAAGAGGTTGCGGAACAGGTTCGTCGCCGTGTCGACCGTCGGCGGGTCGCCGGGCCGCAGGCGGCGGTAGATCTCGATGATCGCCTCCTCCTGCGTCAGCGTCTTGTCGGCGAGCAGCGTGTCGCGCAGCGCCGTGCCGGTGATCAGCGGGTCGAGGTAGAGCAGCGGGAATTCGTGGATGCCGCGGCCCTGGAGCTCCTCGAGCTTCTCGGCGGTGAGCTCCTCGTTCGACTCGAGGATCACCTCGCCGGTGCTCTCGTCGACGATGTCGACCGGCGCGACGCG
The DNA here is from genome assembly GCA_964597285.1 of uncultured Spirochaetales bacterium. GTDB lineage: Bacteria > Myxococcota_A > UBA9160 > UBA9160 > SMWR01 > JAHEJV01. Next base: position 4,263 of record CAZQYK010000576.1, on the reverse strand, counting down.
CTTGACCGCGTCGGCGCGCACGAGGTCCTCGAGCGGGATCGACAGCCACTCGATGCCGGCCTCGCGGATCTTGCGCACGCCGGCGCCGGTGAACTTGCGGTCCTTGCGCACGAGCACGGTGCCGTCGGGGCTCTTCACCTCCTTCAGGCAGCGCTGCCCGACGAGCAGCTCGGGCACGACGCTCTTCTCGTACTTCTTGCCGTCGACGCGGATCATCTCGGGCTTGTAGAAGTACGCGAGCAGGTCCTCGGGCGTGTAGCCGAGCGCCTTCAGCAGCACCGTCGCGTGGATCTTGCGCCGACGGTCGATGCGCGCGTAGAGCAGGTCCTTGTGGTCGAACTCGAGGTCGAGCCACGAGCCGCGGTACGGAATCACTCGGCAGGAGTAGATCCGCTTGCCCGCGGCCGAGACCGTCGTCGAGGTCGAGGTGTCGAAGAAGATGCCCGGCGAGCGGTGCAGCTGCGACACGATCACCCGCTCGGTGCCGTTGATGATGAAGGTGCCGTTCTCGGTCATGATCGGGATCTCCCCGAAGTAGACCTCCTGCTCCTTCACGTCGCGGATCGCCTGCGAGCCCTCGCTGTCGTCCCACGCCACCAGCCGGATCGTGACCTTGAACGGGGCGGCGTAGGTCATGCCCCGCTGCAGGCACTCCTGCACGTCGTACTTCGGCTCCTCGAGCGTGTACCCCACGAACTCCAGCGAAGCCGAGTCGTTGAAGTCCTTGATCGGGAAGACCGAGTTGAAGACGGCCTGCAGGCCCGTGTTCTCGCGCTTCTCGGGCTCCACGTTCGTCTGCAGGAAGCGCTCGAAGGTCTCCTTCTGGATCTGGATCAGATCCGGGATGTCGAGGATCGGGGGGATCTTCGAGAAGTCCTTGCGGAAGCGGAGCTCGGTGTCGGTGAGGACGATGTCGGTCACGGGTAAGTGTCACCCTCCGGGTGGCGATTGGGGCAGGACGGAGCGCCCGCGCGCGGGCGGCCCGCCGCGGGAAGGGCCGGACGCGACTACTTGATGTCGACCTGGCCGCCGGCCGCCTCGATCTGTGCCTTGAGCTTGTCGGCCTCGTCCTTCGGCACGCCTTCCTTCAGCGGCTTCGGCGCGCCCTCGACGAGCTCCTTGGCCTCCTTGAGGCCGAGGCTCGTGATCGCCCGCACCTCCTTGATCACCTGGATCTTCTTGTCGCCGGCGGAGAGCAGGATCACGTCGAACTCCTCCTTCTCCTCGACTGCGGCGGCGCCCGGCGCGGCCGCGCCGGCGGCCACGGCCACCGGTGCGGCGGCGCTGACGCCCCACTTCTCCTCGAGGAGCTTCGCGAGCTCCGCGGCCTCCATCACGGTGAGGCTCGAGAGGTTCTCGACGATTGCGTTCAGATCGGCCATGGGTCGCTTCCACCTTCCTTGGACTGTGCCCGGCGGGTGCGGGCGGATTGGGTTTCTGTCCTGCGCGGGCGGGCCGCGCGAGAGCGGGGCGGCGGGCGGGCGCCCGCCCGGATTCAGCTCGCCTCCTCCTGGCGTCCGCGCGCGGCGATCGCGCGGGCGACACCGGCGGCGGGCTCGCCGACCAGGCGCGCGATCTTCGTCGCCGGCGCCAGCAGCAGCCCGATCAGCGTGCCCCGCAGCTCGTCGAGGCTCGGCAGGGTCGCGAGCGTCGCGATGCCCTTGCGGTCGAGCGCCTCGCCGTCGACGACGCCGCCCTTGAGCTCGAAGACCTCGTGGTCCTGCGCGAACTGGTCGAGGATCTTCGCGAGCCCGGCCGGGTCGCCGAACGACAGCGCGACCGCCGTCGGCCCGGCGAAGTGCTCGGCGATCGCCGCGAAGTCCGAGCCCTCGGTCGCGCGGCGCAGCACCGCGTTCTTCGTGACCCGGTACTCGTACTGCCCGCCGCCTTCGTCGCGCACGCGGCGCCGCAGCTTGCCGACCGCCTCGACGCTGATGCCGCGGTAGTCGACGACGTAGAGCGACGTGGCGCGCGCGAGCTTCTCCTTGAGCTCGACGACCTGGGTTTCCTTCTGCGCACGTGTCAGCACGGACTCAGCTCCTCAAGCGGCCGGGGCCGCGACGCTCGACGGATCGATCCGGATGCCGGGCCCCATCGTCGTCGAGATCGAGATCTTCTTCAGGTACACGCCCTTCGCCGACGCCGGCTTGGCGCGCACGATCGCGTCGATCAGCGCTGCGGCGTTCGCGACGAGCTTGTCGGCGTCGAAGGACCTCTTGCCGACCGGCGCGTGCACGATTCCGGCCTTGTCGACGCGGTACTCCACCTTGCCGGACTTGTTCTCCCGCACCGCGGTGGCGACGTCCATCGTCACGGTGCCGAGCTTCGGGTTCGGCATCAGGCCGCGCGGGCCGAGCACCTTTCCGAGGCGGCCGACGACGCTCATCATGTCCGGCGTCGCGATCACGCGCTCGAAGTCGAGCCAGCCCTCTTCCTGGATCTTCTTCGCGAGATCCTCGCCGCCGACGTAGTCGGCGCCGGCGTCGCGCGCCTCGTTCTCCTTGGCACCCTTCGCGAACACGAGAACGCGCGTGTCCTTGCCGATGCCGTGCGGCAGCACCATCGCGCCGCGAACCATCTGGTCGGCGTGGCGCGGGTCGACGCCGAGGTTCATCGCGAGGTCGACGCTCTCGTCGAACTTGGTCCCGTCCGCGCCCTTGATCAGGGCCACGGCGTCGGCGAGCGGGTAGGCGCGGTCGATGTCGACCGCGGCGGCGGCCGCCCGGTATCTCTTGTTCTTCGCCATGACTATCCCTCGACCTCGATCCCCATCGAGCGCGCGGTGCCCGCGATGATCTTCACCGCCGCGTCGACGTCGTAGGAGTTCAGGTCCGGCCGCTTCATCGCGGCGATCTCCTCGAGCTGCTTGCGCGTCACCTTCGCCACCTTCTCCCGGTTCGGCTCGCCGGAGCCCTTCGCGATCTTCGCGGCGCGCTTCAGCAGCACCGCGGCCGGCGGCGTCTTCAGCTCGAAGGTGAACGAGCGGTCCGCGTAGACCGTGATCACCGCCGGGATGATCAGGCCCTGCTTGTCCTGCGTGCGCGCGTTGAACGCCTTGCAGAACTCCATGATGTTCACGCCGTGCTGGCCGAGCGCCGGACCGACCGGCGGCGACGGGTTCGCCTGCCCGGCCGGACATTGGAGCTTCACCATCGCGACGACTTTCTTTGCCACTGGAACTCCCCGAGGTCCGGCCCTAGGCCTTCTCGACGTTCGTGTAGTCGAGCACCACCGGGGTTGCGCGACCAAACACGTGCACCATCACCTTCAACTTCTCCTTGTCCTCCATCACCTCGTCGACGTAGCCGGAGAAGTTCGCGAAGGGGCCGTTGACGACGCGGACGCTGTCGCCCGCGTCGAAGAGGATCTTCGGCTTCGGCTTCGACGCCCCTTCCTTGATCTGCTGCGTCATCGCCGCGACCTGGTCGTCCGGGATCGGCGGCGGCCGCTTGTCCCCCCCGACGAAGCCGGTGATCTTCGGCGTGCCGCGCACGATGTGCCAGGTCTCGTCGGTGAGCTCCATGCGAACCAGGATGTAGCCGGGGAAGAACTTGCGCTTCGACGTGCGCTTGGTGCCCTTGACCATCTCGACGACGGTCTCCTCGGGGATCAGCACCTCGTCGAAGAGGTCCGCCTTGCCCATCGCCTTCGCGCGCTCGAGCAGGGCCTGCATGGCCTTGTTCTCGTGCCCGGAGTAGGTGTGGACGATGTACCACTGCTTCGCCATCGGGTCTCCGCGATCGAGTGGGTGGGCTAGGGAAGGATCATCCGGACGATCTGGCTGAGCGCGAGGTCGACGAGCGAGAGGCCGGCCGTGAGCACCGCGACGACGAGCAGCACGCCGATCGTGCCGGCGCGCGCCTCCTGCTGCGTCGGCCACGTGACCTTGCGGTACTCGGCGCGGACCTCGGTGAGGAATTGTCGCGAGTCCGAATACCACACCGCCGGGTTCCACTGCATCTGACTCGACCTCCCGTCCCGCGTCTCGTCTCTCGTGCTTCGTGAATGCTGGCAGGCGCGAAGGGACTCGAACCCCCAACCCCCGGTTTTGGAGACCGGTGCACTACCAATTGTGCTACGCGCCTTCGGTCGGGGCGGACGACGGTCCATCCTTTCCGAACGTCGCTCGCCTGCGGCTCGCTGCGCCCCGCATGGCGGCTTGCTACTCGACGATTTCGGCGACGACGCCGGCGCCGACCGTGCGCCCGCCCTCGCGGATCGCGAAGCGCAGCTCCTTGTCCATCGCGATCGGCGTGATCAGCT
>CAZQYK010000575.1:0-10096 GCA_964597285.1 uncultured Spirochaetales bacterium | reverse complement strand
GCCGGCAGATCGAACGAGATCGTGTTCGACGCATCTGCGCTGGCGTTCGCGTCGGCCACGGCCGCGCGCAGCGACCCGTCGCCCGTGTCGGTGGTGGCCGTGACTTCGAACGTCGACGCGCGCACTGCTGTCGCGCCGATTCCCCAGGCGCCGATCAGTGCCAGGGACACCGCGCGCCGCGGCACCACGGCATCAGGCCATGTTCGGCGGGTAGGGCAGCAGGGCCAGGTGCCGCGCGCGCTTGATCGCGAGGGTCACCTCGCGCTGCTGCTTGGCGGTGTTGCCGGTGATGCGGCGCGGCAGGATCTTGCCGGTCTCGGACAGGAAGCTTCGCAGCAGCTTCGGGTCCTTGTAGTCCACGACCGCCCCCTTGTCGGTCGTGAGCCGCGAGACCTTCTTCCGCCCGAAGCTGCGCTTGCGCATCTTGCGGTCGCGCTTGCGGGCCTTCGCGCGCAGCCGCGCCTTCACCGACATCGGGCCGCGCTCGTGGCGCTCGAAGCGGTCGCTGCCGTAGCGCTCGCCGCGGTCCCGATCGCCGCGGTCTCCGCGGTCGCCGCCGCGGTCTCGGTCCCCGCGCTCGCGGTCTCCGCGGTCGCGGTCGAAGCGGTCGGGGCGATCTTCCTGGCTCAAGGGCAGTCTCCGGATGGCGAAGTGCGGGACCGGCCGGGTCCCGCGCGGGCGCGCAGCATAGGCCATCGCGGCCGCGCCGGACAGCCGGGACGCGGCGCCGGCGCGCATGGCGTAGGCTTCGCCGCCGTGCCGTCCGGACCGGTCACCCGCTTCGCACCGTCGCCCACGGGGCACCTCCACATCGGCGGTGCCCGCACGGCGCTGTTCAACTGGGCGCTGTCGCGCCCCGACGGCCGCTTCCTGCTGCGGATCGAGGACACCGACCGCGTGCGCTCGACCGAGGACGCGGCGCGCGGGATCCTCGAGGACCTCGCCTGGCTCGGCATCGCGTGGGACGAGGGCCCGGAGCTCGGCGGGCTCGGCGGCGACCCGCGCGGCGTCGGCCCGTTCCGCCAGGCCGAGCGGCTCGGTCTCTACGCCGAGGCCGTCGACTGGCTCGTCGCGCGCGACCTCGCGTACCCGGCCTTCGAGCCGCCCGAAGAGCTCGACGCGCTGCGCGCCGAGGCGCGGGCCGCGAAGCGCGCGTTCCGCTACCGCCGGCCCGAGAAGTTCGACCGCGACGCGGCGCTCGGGCGCATGCGCGCCGAGCCGCACGTCGTGCGTTTCCGGATGCCCGACGAGCCGCTGACCGTCGTCGACCGCGTCCTCGGTCCGATCGCGTTCGGCGAGGACCACTTCGACGACTTCGTGATCCGAAAGCGCGACGGCTTTCCCACCTATCACCTCGCGGTCGTCGTCGACGACGAGGCGATGGGCGTGACCCACGTGCTGCGCGGCCAGGAGCACCTGAACAACACGCCGCGCCACGTCGCGCTGCAGCGCGCGCTCGGCTACCGCGAGCCGGTCTACGCGCACCTGCCGCTGATCCAGAACGCCGACGGCTCGAAGATGTCGAAGCGCGACAAGGAGGAGGGCCGCGCGGTCGACGTCGAGGACTTCCGCCGCGCCGGATTCCTGCCCGAGGTGCTGTGCAACTACGTCGCGTTGCTCGGCTGGAGCCCGGGCGAGGTCGACGCCGAGGGGCGCGACCTCGAGCGCTTCGACCTCTCCTACCTCGCCGAGCGCTTCTCGCTCGAGCGGGTCGGCACCGGCAACGCGCGCTTCGACCCCGAGAAGCTCGCCGCGTTCAACCAGGCGGCGATCGCCGAGCTCGGCGACGACGCGTTCTTCGCGCGCTGGAGCGAGTGGTGCGCGCGCTACGCGCCGGACGCGCTCGCGCGCGACGAGGCGTGGCGGCGCCGCGTTGCGGCGGCGCTGCGGACGCGCTGCCGCACGCTGGCCGACCCGACGGCGCCCGACGGGCCGGGCGCCTTCGTCTGGATCGCCGACGAGGCCGTCGCGTGGGAGTCGGCCGCCGTCGACAAGTGGCTGCGCCGCGGCGAGCCGAGCGGCTTCGCGCGGCTCGCCGAAGCGCGCGCGCGGCTCGCGGCGCTCGAGCCCTTCGAGCCCGACGCGATCGAAGCGGCGGTCGCCGAGCTCGCCGCCTCGCTCGGCCTCGGGCTCGGCAAGCTCGCGCAGCCGCTGCGCGTCGCGGTCACCGGCCGCGCCGCGAGTCCGCCGCTCGGCGACACGCTCGCGCTGCTCGGCCGCGCGTCGGCGCTCGCGCGCGTCGACCGCTGCCTGGCCGAGCTGCGGCGACCCTAGAGGTCCTCGAGCGCCTCGAGCACCTTCACCGGGTGGTCGGCCGCCTTCGGCACGCGCTTCCAGTGCTTGACGACCTTGCCGTCGGGCCCGATCCAGACCGTCGAGCGGATCACGCCGGTCGTCTTCTTGCCGTAGAGCGTCTTCTCGCCCCAGGCGCCGTACTTCTCCATCACCTTCTTGTCGGGGTCCGAGAGCAGCGCGAACGGAAGCTTGAACTTCTTCGTGAACTTCGCGTGCGACTCGGCGCCGTCGGGCGAGATGCCGAGCACGACGGCGTCGCGCTTCGCGATCGCGCGGTGCAGGTCGCGGAATCCGCAGGCCTCCTTCGTGCAGCCGGGCGTGTCGTCCTTCGGGTAGAAGTAGACGATCACGTGCTGGCCGGCGAAGTCGGAGAGCGACACCACCGCGCCGCTCGCGTCCTTCAGCGTGAAGGCCGGCGCCTTCTTGCCTTCCTCGATGGGCATGCGGAGCTCCTCTCTGTGTGTCGGTCGCGCGGCCCCTGGTTCTAGGGATCCTTCCGGGCGGCCGCAAGCGCCGCGCCGGCCCGGTTCGGTACGCTGGCGCGTCGACGACGGCGAGCGCCTCGACGACGGCGACGGTGACGACAGCGAGGGCGGCATGGCGCGCTACGACTTCGACCTGCTCACGATCGGCGCCGGCTCGGGCGGGGTGCGGGCGAGCCGGGTCGCCGCCGGCTACGGGGCCCGCGTCGCCGTCGCCGAGCAGGCCGAGCTCGGCGGCACCTGCGTCAACGTCGGCTGCATCCCGAAGAAGCTCCTCGTCTACGCGTCGGCGTTCCGGCGCGACGTCGAGGACGCGGCCGGCTTCGGCTGGACCGCGTCGGCGCCGTCGCACGACTGGCCGGCGCTGATCCGCAACAAGGACGCCGAGATCGCGCGGCTGAACGAGGTCTACGCGCGGCTGCTCGACGCCGCCGGCGTGACGCGCATCGAGGGGCGCGCGCGCCTGGTCGACGCGCACACCGTCGCCGTCGGCCGCGAGACCTTCCGAGCCGAGCACATCCTCGTCGCGACCGGCGGCTGGCCGACGCTGCCCGACGTGCCCGGCGTCGAGCACGCGATCACGTCGAACGAGGCCTTCCACCTCGACGCGCTTCCCGAGCGGCCGATCGTCGTCGGCGGCGGCTACATCGCGGTCGAGTTCGCCGGGATCCTGAACGGTCTCGGGGCCGACGTGGTGCAGCTCTACCGCGGCGAGCTCTTCCTGCGCGGCTTCGACGACGACGTGCGCCGCCACCTCGCCGCCGAGCTGCGCGCACAGGGCATCGACCTGCGCTTCGACGCGCTGGTGACGCGGATCGAGAAGGCCTCCGACGGCGGCCTGCGGGCGACGCTCGCCGACGGCCTCCGGCTCGAGGGCGACGCGATCCTGTTCGCGACCGGCCGCCACCCGCGCACCGCCGACCTCGGCCTCGAGGACCTGAAGGTCGAGCTGCGGCCGAACGGCGCGATCGCCGTCGACGCGTACTCGCGCAGCTCGGTGCCGAGCGTCTGGGCGATCGGCGACGTCACCGACCGCATGAACCTGACTCCGGTCGCGATCCACGAGGGCATGTGCCTCGCGGCGACGCTCTTCGACGGGCGGCCGACCGCGCCGGTGCACGAGAACGTGCCGTCGGCCGTGTTCAGCCAGCCGCCGATCGGCTGCGTCGGCCTCACCGAGGAGCAGGCGCGGCGGCGCTTCGGCGAGGTCGACGTCTACCGGACGACCTTCCGCGAGCTCAAGCACACGCTCTCGGGGCGCGCGGAGCGGACGCTGATGAAGCTCGTCGTCGACGCCGCGAGCGACCGGGTCGTCGGCGCGCACATGGTCGGCGACCACGCCGGCGAGATCATCCAGGGCGTCGCGATCGCGCTCGTGTGCGGCGCGACGAAGGCGCACTTCGACGCGACGATCGGCATCCATCCGACCTCGGCCGAGGAATTCGTGACGCTGCGCGAGAAGGCGTCGCCTGCGTGAGCGGCGCGCCGCAGGTCACGGCGATCATCCCGGTCCGCGACCGGGCGGCGCTGGTGGCCCGCGCAATCGACAGCGTGCTGCGCCAGACCCACCCGAGCTTCGAGCTCGTCGTCGTCGACGACGGCTCGCGCGACGCGACGCCGGCGGTGCTGTCGAGCTACGGCAGCCGGCTGCGGCGCGTGAGGCTTCCTCCGTCGGGGCGCTCGGCGGCGCGCAACGCCGGCATCGCGCAGGCGCGCGGGGCGTGGCTCGCGTTCCTGGACTCCGACGACGCCTGGGTCCCCGAGAAGCTCGCGCGCCAGGCCGCGTTCCACGCCGCGAACCCCGACGTCGCGATGAGCGCGCACGGGCTCGAGATCGTCACTCCCGACGGCCACGCCGAGCCGGCGCCGCCGCGCACGCGCGCCGAGCGGCTCGGCGAGTCCTTCCTCGGTCTCGCCGACCACTTCGCGTTCGTGCTCAGCGCGGTGATGGTGCGGGCCGACGCCGCGCGCACGGTCGGCGGCTTCGACCCGGAGTTCGACGGCACCGAGGACCTCGACTTCGCGCTGCGCGTGGCGCGCGGATTCCGCGTCGGCGTCTTCGCCGACTGCCTGACGCGCTACCACCTGCACGACGGGCAGACCGGGCGCCGCCGCATCGCCGGCGGCAACGCGCGCGTGCTGCGCCGCCACCTCGAGGCCGAGGCCGACGAGCCGCTGCGCGCGCGGATGCGCGGCAAGCTCGCGCGCTATCTCGTGTCGTCGGCGAAGCGCGCCGAGTCGGCGGCCGAGCGCCGGCGGCTGCTCGAGCAGGCCGCCGACCTCGACCCGCAGGTGCGCTTCCGCGCGGCGTGGCTCCGGCAGCGCTTCGGGCTCGGGCCGGCGCTGCGAGGTTAGGCGGGTCCGGGTTCGAGCCTCGAAGCGAATGTGCCGGCTCCGGCACACGCGCTGCGGCCCCGCACGGGAGTATCCTGCTCGCGATGCCGCCGCCGCGCCCGCCCGACCCGCCGCTGCGCCGCGTGGAGGTGCGCGACGGCCTCGGCCTCGGCTACTGGCGGGCCGGGGAGGGCGGGCTGCCGCTGCTGCTCGTGCACGGCTTCCCGGAGACGAAGCGCATCTGGCGCCGCAACCTCGAGCCGCTCGCGGCCGCGGGCTTCGACGTCGTCGTGCCGGACCTGCGCGGCGTCGGTGACTCGGACCCCGCGCCCGACGGCTTCTACGACCCGCCGGCCTACGCGCGCGACCTCTACGCGCTCTGCCGCGCGCTCGGCATCGAGCGCTGCGGCGCGGCGGCCGGCGACGTCGGCGCGATGGTCGTCGCGGAGCTCGGGCTGCGCTTTCCCGGCTTCGTCGTGCGCCAGTGCCTGTTCAACTCGATGGCGCCGCCGCTCCCGGACGCGTACGCCGAGGCTGGGATCCCGGACGATCCGCCGCCGCAGGCGCGGCCCGAGATGGACTACTTCGTGCGCCAGGGCTCCGACGCCGACGGGCTGCTCGCCGAGCTCGACACGCCGGAGCGGCGGCGCGCGTACGTCGCGGCGATGTACACGCACCGGCTGTGGGCGGCGGCCGGCGCGTTCGACGCCGACGACGTCGCGTATCACGCGGAGCCCTTCGGAAGCGCCGCGGCGTTGCGCGCGGCGGTGGCGGTCTACGAGATCGGGTACGGCAAGCGGCCGCTCTCGGAGGCGCCGGTGCTCGCGCAGCGCAATCCGGTGCCGACGCTGATCCTGTACGGGCCCGAGGACGCGGTCGTCCCGCGCGCCTTCGCCGCGCGGATGGCCGTCGCATTCCCCGACCACGCCGGTCCGCTGGAGGTGCCGCGCGCCGGCCACTTCCTGCAGTGGGAACGCCCCGACGCGCTGCACGGCGCGCTGCGCGCGTTCTTCCGCGATCTGCTCTAGCGCCGCGCCGCTTCGTCGTCGTCGGCCTCGAGCGGCAGCGCGGTCGTGTACTTCACCTGGCGCAGCGCGAAGCTCGAGCTCGCGTGGTCGACGGCCGGGTGGTGCAGCAGGTGGCCGGTGAGAAAGCGGTCGTAGGCCGCGACGTCGCGCACGACGACGCGCAGCATGTAGTCCCAGTCGCCGGTCATCGAGAAGCACTCGACGATCTCGGGCCGCGAGTCGACGAGCGCCTCGAACGCGCCGCGGCTCGCGTCGTGGTGCTCGGTGAGCCGCACGCTGACGATCACGCTGACCGGCAGGTCGACCGCGGCCGGGTCGACGAGCGCCACGTGCCGCAGCAGCACGCCGGCCTCGCCGAGCGCCTTGAGCCGCCGCCAGCACGAGGTCTGCGACAGCGCGACGCGGGCCGCGAGCTCGGAGACCGGCAGGCGCGCGTCCTGCTGGAGCAGGGCGAGAAGGCGGCGGTCGGTGGTGTCCAGCTTCATGAATGATCCGTTCCATGATTTCGGCCATATACGGAATAAATTGACCACAATTTTGCCATGGAACGCAAAAATTGGAAGGACCTTCCCGCCTCGGAGGGCCACTCTTCAAAGAGAGGAACACGTGCAGGGCCCCCATCTCCACCACCGGATGATCGACGACGCGCAGGCGCGCCGGGCGCTCGATCGCGCGGCGCGCTTCGGCGACGACGGCTCGGGCGACGAGGTCGAGGGCCTGTTCATCGACCAGCGCTACGCGGGCTACGGGCCCGACGACCACGCGGCGTGGCGGGCGCTCTTCGAGCGCCAGCGCGCGCAGCTCGAGCACCGCGCCGCGCGGTCCTTCCTCGAGGGCCTGGCGCGGATCGGGCTGCGCGCCGACGCGATCCCGCGCCTCGGCGCCGTGAGCCGTCGGCTGCACGCGCTGACCGGCTGGCGCAGCCGCGCGGTGCCCGGCTACCTGCCGCCGCGCGCGTTCTTCGCGTGTCTCGCGCGCCGCTGCTTCCCGACGACGATCGTGATCCGGCCGCGCGAGCGCCTCGACTACCTGCCCGAGCCCGACATCTTCCACGACGTCTTCGGCCACGTGCCGCTGCACGCCGACCCCGACTTCTCGGCCTTCCTCGAGCTCTACGGCCGCACGGCCGGCCGCACGCGCGACCCGCGCCACGAGCTGCGCCTCGCGCGCCTGTTCTGGTTCACGGTCGAGTTCGGCCTGATCCGCGAGCCGGAGGGGCTCCGCCTGTACGGCTCGGGCCTGCTGTCGTCGCCGGCCGAGGGCGTGCGCGCGCTCGACGACCCCGCGGTGCTGCGGCTCCCGTTCGAGCTCGAGCGGGTCTGCGAGACGCCCTTCGAGATCGACCACTTCCAGCCGGTGCTGTTCGTCCTCGACGACTTCGCACAGCTCCGCGACGCGATGGTGAGATATGCCGAGAAGCTCGACTGATCTCGAGCCGGCGCAGCCGGCGCGCAGCGAGGCGAAGCCGAGCGGAGCCGGACGGGCCGGACGCGCGGCCGCCGACCCGAACCCGATGCGCACCGACGGCTTCGAGTTCGTCGAGTACGCGGCGCCCGACCCGGCGGCGCTCGGCCGGCTCTTCGAGCGCATGGGCTTCCGGCGCGTCGCCCGCCACCGCTCGAAGGACGCGGCGCTCTACCGCCAGGGCGACGTGCACTTCGTCGTCAACGCCGAGCCCGGGAGCTTCGGGCAGAGCTTCGCGCGGGTGCACGGGCCGTCGATCTGCGCGATGGCCTTCCGCGTCGAGGACGCCGCCGCGGCGTGGCGGCGCGCGCTCGAGCTCGGCGCGTGGGGCGTCGAGGGCAAGGCCGGGCCGATGGAGCTGAACATCCCGGCGATCAAGGGCATCGGAGACAGCCTGCTCTACCTGGTCGACCGCTACGGCGAGCGCGGCACGATCTACGACGTCGACTTCGTGCCGCTGCCGGGCGAGCGTCTCGACGCGCCGCCGGCCGGTGCCGGCCTCGTCGCGATCGACCACCTGACCCACAACGTGCATCGCGGCCGGATGGCCGAGTGGGCCGACTTCTACACGCGCGTGTTCGGCTTCCGCGAGATCCGCCACTTCGACATCGCGGGCCGCAGCACCGGGCTGCGCAGCGTCGCGATGGAGAGCCCGTGCGGCAAGATCCGCATCCCGCTGAACGAGTCGAGCGACGACCGCTCGCAGATCCAGGAGTACCTCGACGCGTATCACGGCGAGGGCATCCAGCACGTCGCGCTCGCGACCGCGGACATCCACGCGACGGTCGTGCGCCTGCGCGAGAGCGGCATCCGCTTCCTCGACACGCCCGACGCGTACTACGAGAAGCTCGACGCGCGCGTGCCCGGCCACGGCGAGGACCTCGAGCGGCTGCGTCGCAACCGGGTCCTGGTCGACGGCGGGCCCGAAGAGGGCACGCTGCTGCAGATCTTCACCGAGAACGTGATCGGGCCGATCTTCTTCGAGGTGATCGAGCGCCGCGGCAACGCCGGCTTCGGCGAGGGGAACTTCCAGGCGCTCTTCGAGGCGGTCGAGCTCGACCAGATCCGCAGGGGGGTGCTCGCGTGAGCAAGGGAATTCCGCTGCCGCGCGTCGAGGGGCGCGCGCACCGCCAGGCGCACGCCGACCTGCCGGCGGGCGTCTACGAGCGCGAGCTCGGGCGCGACGGCTTCGCCGGCCCGGCGACCCAGATGCTGCACGCGCATCCGCCGACCGGCTGGAGCGGCTTCGAGGGCCCGCTGCGGCCGCGTGCATACGACACGTCGCGCCTCGAGGCGAAGACCGGCGGGCCCTTCGAGGCCGCGACGCTCTTCTGGAACGCGAGCCTGCGCTACCGCTTCTGGTGCGCGAGCGGCACGATGGACCACCTGGCGCGCAACGCCGACGGCGACGAGCTGCTCTTCGTGCACGAGGGCGCCGGCGACCTCTTCTGCGACTACGGCCACCTGCGCTTCCGCGCCGGCGATACCGTGGTGCTGCCGCGCGGCACGCTGTGGCGCATCGAGTCGCCGGGGCCCGTGCGGATGCTGCTCGTCGAGGCCACCGGCGCGAGCTACCGGCTGCCCGAGCGCGGGCTGCTCGGCGACCACGCGCTCTTCGACCCGGCGGTGCTCGAGACGCCGCACCTCGACGCCGCGTTCGAGGCGCAGAAGGACGAGTCGGAGTGGCGCGTCGTCGTCCAGGCGCGCCAGCAGCTGTCGACGATCACCTACCCGTGGAATCCGCTCGACGCGGTGGGCTGGAAGGGCAGCCTCGCGCCGGTGCGGCTGCACTGGAGCGACATCCGCCCCGTCGTGTCGCCGCGCTACCACCTGCCGCCGTCGGTGCACACGACCTTCGAGAGCGACCGCTTCGCGCTGTCGACCTTCGTGCCGCGCCCGCTCGAGAGCGAGTCGGGCGCGCCGCCGCTGCCCTTCTTCCACTCGAACGACGACGTCGACGAGGTGCTCTTCTACCACGCCGGCAGCTTCACGAGCCGCGACGACGCCGCGCCCGGCCTCGTCACCTGGCACCCCTTCGGCTTCCCGCACGGCCCGCACCCGCGCGCGCTGCGCGAGGCCCGCGAGCGCCCCCGCGCGCACACCGACGAGGTGGCGGTGATGCTCGACAGCCGCGACCCGCTCGAGGCCGGCGACGCGGCCGCGGCGCTCGAACGGCCCGGCTACGCCGATTCGTGGCGCGACGGCGGGGACGCGCGGTGAAGCTCGGGTCGCTGCGCGACGGGCGCGACGGCCGGCTCGTCGTCGTGACGCGCGACCTCGCGCGCGCCGTGGCGGTGCCGGAGATCGCGCCGACGCTCCAGGCCGCGCTCGACCGCTGGGACGAGCTCGCGCCGCGCCTCGAGGAGGCCGCCGCGCGGCTCGAGCGCGGCGCCGCGCCCGGCGCGTTCGCGCTCGAACCCGAGCGGCTCGCCGCGCCGCTGCCGCGCGCGCACGCGTGGCTCGACGCGAGCGCGTACCTGCACCACGTCGAGC
>CAZQYK010000574.1:0-19401 GCA_964597285.1 uncultured Spirochaetales bacterium | reverse complement strand
CACGCGCACCTGGTCGTCGAGGCGAAGAGCCGCGAGGCGCTCGGGCGCGGGATGAAGGCGATCGGGGCGCGGCTCGCGCGGGCGGTGAACCGGGTGTTCGGGCGCAGGGGGCGCGTGCTCGCGGATCGCTATCACCTGCGGGTGCTGCGGAATCCATCGCAGGTGAGAAACGCTCTGGCGTACGTGCTCTTGAACGCCCGGCGGCATGCGGCGAAGGGTGGGAAGAGGCTTTCGAGGGCGGTGCGGCTCGATCCGGCGTCTTCGGGGCGGTGGTTCGAGGGGTGGCGCTGGAGGCCAGCGGCCGATGGGCCGGGGCCGCCTCTCTCGCGCGGCGCTCCCGTCGCGCGGGCGCGGTACTGGCTGCTGGCGGAGGGCTGGCGGCGGCGAGGGCTGCTCGATCCGGACGAGGTGCCGGGGAGCGGCCAGCGTAAGCGCCGCGCGCGCTCGCAGCGTCTGTCGTCCGCGCTGGGCTAGGGGCGCGCGACCCGCTCCCTCGAGAGCCTCTTCAACAGCGCTGGCGCTGGCGCGAGCCTGGCAAGGTTGCTTTCCAGCATCCCGCTAGGCGTCGTTCGGCACCACCCACACCGGCGACGACCACGCGCGCTCCTGGATCGTCGCCGGCACGCCGTCGGGCGGGTCGACGGCGAGGCGCAGCGCGTCCCAGCTGCTCCAGCGGCAGGTCGGGTTCTCGATCGCGCGCGCGTAGTAGAAGGCCGGCGCGCCGGGCGCCCAGTCGGGGTCCTCCCAGGTCGCCGCGAGCTGCACCGCGCCGACGTCGCTCGAGATCTCGCACCTCGGGAGCGCGACCCGTGCGCCGTCGTCCGGGCAGCGGTGCGTGCGCGGGTCGGGGCGCCGGTCGTCGGAGCACGCGACGTCGTAGACGGCCTCGTGCGGCGCGCCGTCGCGCAGCGTGCCCTTGACGATCTGCACGCGCTGGAGCGGCGCGCTGCGCGGGTCGCGCAGCGCCCAGACGAGCAGCCGCGGCCGCTCGCCGGCCGCGAGCGCGAGGCGGCCGCCCATCGGCACGGCGCCGGCGCTCTCGAGGCCGAGGGCCGCGCCGGGCGCGCGCGAAGGCGCCGCGAACAGCCGGAGGCGGATCCGCGGGCCCGAGGTCGCGAAGGTCTCGCCGCGGCGCAGCGCGGCGAAGATCGCCTCGCGCGTGTTCGACTCGGCCCAGACGCCGGCGAGCCCCGACGCGCTGAAGTTCAGGCTCGACGTCACGAGCGTCGACTCGGCGCCGGCGAGGCGCGCCTCGGGCGTCGCGTCGGCGTTGCCGTGGCCGCCGGTGAAGTTGAACTCCTCGACCGCGCTCGACGCGTCGTGCGAGTCCGACGAGCCGATCAGCGCGAACGCGTAGGGGTTCGAGCGGCCCTGCGCGAAGAGCGCGAGCCCGCGCAGGTAGGCGGTGCGCACGTAGCTGCCGACGTCGGGCTCGATCGGCACCGGCTGCCCCACCAGCGTGTTCCACAGCTCGAAGTCGGCGAGCTCGTCGAGCGGCGAGAGGACGGGGTGCGTCTCGGAGGTGCCCTTGAACTGCGTCACCTCGCTGACCGGCTCGTTGCGCATGCGCCGCTCGGCGTAGTCGGCGTCGACCGGCCGCCCGTCGGAGTCCTCGAGCGGGTACATGCGGCCGGCGCTCGCGTTGCCGTTGTGCGGGATCGCGATCGCCTCGATGCCCTTCGCGCGCCACGCGTCGAGCTGACGCCACAGGTCCTCGGGGCGGTCGGACTCGATGCTCGAGTACGGCGCGTCGGGGAGCTTCCCGCCGGCGAACACGACGTTGCGGTGCAGGTTCGCGCCGCCGGGCATCGAGGTCCACTCGTAGGCGACGAAGGTCGTGAAGCGACCGGGCTCGTCGTGGCGCTCGGCGGCCTCGATCACCTGCTGCCAGGCGCCGCGAGTCACCCGCGCGACCTGCTCCGGCGGGAACGCCGCGTCGAGGTCGCCGCCGACGTGGCCGCCGAGGATCCCGCGGAACGCCCGGTGCGAGGTCTCGTAGTCCTCGCTCGTGACGTCGGCGGCGATCGGCGAGCGCGACAGCGGGTCGCGCGGGTCGGCCATCGCGCGCGCGACGCCGAGCAGCTCGGCGTGGTCGGTGACGCCCATGAAGTCGAGCGGCGTGCGGATCCGGATGCGCGCCCCGCTGACGTGGTCGATCGGCTCGCCCTTCGCGTAGCGGTAGGCGTCGTCGGGCAGCGTGCGCGTGTTCGTGATGAAGGCGTCGATCGAGAGCGCGGTGTGGACGTGCAGGTCGCCGAAGAAGGCCTGACGCTGCGGGAACACCGGCACCGCCTCGGCCGGCGTGGCCTCGGCCGGCGGCGGCGGCGGCGGACCCTCGGCCGGCGCCGCGGTGCAGCCCGCGAGCGCCGCGGCGCCGAGCGTCGCCCCCCAGCCGAGCCCCAGCGCGCGTCCGATCGCCATGCTTCCTCCTCCTGTTCCCGTCGCTCTCGTCGCTCGCCGACTCCGCCGTCACACGAGCGCGAGCAGCGCCATCACCGCGGTGCCGGCCGCGACCCAGGCCCACTTGGCGAGCCGGCCGCTCGCATCGTGGAACTCCTCGCGCAGGATGTCGAGCGTCGCGACGTAGGCGAAGGTGCCGGCCGCGAGCGACAGGAACACCGCCTCCCACGCCAGCCGCGTCGGTCCGGTGAACGACACCTCGACGGCCGCGCCGGCGAGGATGCCGAGCGGCGTCACCGCGGCGAAGAGCGCGAGCAGCCAGCCGGCGCGCCGCAGCGGCACCGCCGCGCGCGCGAGGCTCACGCCGAGCGCGAATCCCTCGACCGACTTGTGCGCGAGGATCGCCCCGAAGATCACGAGCGCCCCGCCGATGTCGCGCTGCGCCCCGAGCGCGAGGCCCTCCGACAGCGCGTGGATCGACAGCGCGGTCAGGATCGCGTACGCCGAGCGCGTCGACGGGTCGAGCGGGCCGTCGGGGCCGAAGCGCTCGGCCGACGGCGCGTGCAGCGCGTGGTGTGCGTCCTCGGGTGGAAGCACGTGCTCGAAGAGGAGCATCGCGACGATCGCCGTCGCCGCGAGCAGCGGCCCGACGGGGTAGCTCCAGCCGAGCTGCTGCCACGCGGCGCTCGCGTCGGGAAGCATGTGCACGAAGCCCGCGCCGAGGAACACGCCGGCGGCGAACGCGTTGCTCCACGCGAAGCCGCGCCCGCGCGGGGCGCCGCCGGCTCCGCGGCGCCGCAACGGCAGTGCGCCGCACAGCGCCGCGACGCCGAACAGCACGACCAGCAGCGCGAGCTTGACTCCGAGCATGGTGGGGCGGGCGCCTACGATACGCCGATCCGCCGCGCAGCGGCGACCCGCGCCCGGAGCGGCTATTCTGCGCCGCCGTACTGCCTCCGGGCGGCACGCGCAGAGGAGTGGCGAGAGGCTTTGGCGCGCGACGATCTGATCCAGGCGACCGGCACCGTCGAGAGGATTCTCGGCGGCGGGCGCTATCAGATCCAGCTCGAGACGGGGCAGGCCGTGACGGCCCAGCTCTCGGGTCGGATGCGCCGCTTCCGCATTCGCGTGATTCCCGGCGACCGCGTGCAGGTCGGGCTCTCGCCCTACGATCCCTCGCACGGATTCATCACGTTCCGGCTGCGCGAGGGACAGAACTCCGCCGGCTAGCGGGGGCGGGGTGAACGTCGCCGCGGCGCGGCTGCGGGCCCTCCAGCGCTGGGACCGGCTGCGCCTCGCGCGCCAGCGCTCGCGCCACCCGGGCCTGGTGTTCGAGCCCGGCGCGAGCACGAACCTCGCCGCGGCGCGCTTCGCGCTCGAGCCCGGCGCGCGCGTCGTGTTCGGGGCCGGCGTGCACGCCGACCGCACGCCGGGCGGCCTCGTCGTGATCGCCGGCCGCGACGCGCTCGTCGAGATCGGGCCGGGCACGTGGCTGCGCGGCGAGACCGAGCCGGTGCGTCTCGTCGCGTTCGCCGGCGCCGCGCTGCGCGTCGGCCCCGACTGCTTCCTGAACGGCTGCCACCTGAGCGCGAAGCGCCGCGTGACGCTCGGGCGGCGCGCGTGGGTCGGGCTCGGGGCGCGCGTGTTCGACTCCGATCAGCACGACCTCGACGCCGAGCACGAGGAGCGGATCGAGGCGGTCGAGATCGGCGACTGCACGTGGATCGCCGCCGACGTCACGGTGCTGCGCGGCGTGCGGATCGGCGACCACAGCGTCGTCGGCACGCGCTCGCTCGTCACGCGCGACGTGCCCGACCACGCGCTCGCGTACGGCGCGCCGGCCGAGGTGCGAGGCCGGGTCGGCGACCGCAGCCGGACCCGGTAGGATCGGGCCCATGGCGCTGCGCATCGCGCTCTTCGGCCAGGCCCCGTTCGGACGCGACGCGCTCGTGCGGCTGCTCGACGCCGGCCACGAGGTCGTCGCGGTGTACACGCCGCCCGAGGGTGCGCGCCCCGATCCGCTCGCCGACGAGGCGCGAGCGCGCGGCCTTCGGCTCGTGCAGCACCGCTACTTCCGCCGCAAGGGCGGGCGCCCGATCGCCGAGCGCGTCGCCGAGCACGGCGCGCTCGGCGCCGACCTGAACGTGCTCGCCTTCGTCACCGCGATCCTGCCGCCCGAGATCGTCGACGGGCCGCCGCAGGGCTCGCTGTGCTTCCACCCCTCGCTCTTGCCGCGCTTCCGCGGCGGCAACGCGCTCGCGTGGCAGATCCTGCTCGGCGAGCGCGAGTCGGGCGTCACGGTGTTCCGGCCCGACGCCGGCGTCGACACCGGGCCGATCGTCGTGCAGAAGGGAGGGGTCGAGATCGGCCCCGAGGACACCGCCGCGAGCCTGTACTTCGACAAGCTCTATCCGCTCGGTCTCGACGCGATCGCCGAGGCGGTCGAGGCGGTCGCCGCCGGCCGCGCCGCGGGCCGCCCGCAGGACGAGTCGCGCGCGACCCACCAGGGCCTCGTCGACGACGCGGTGGCGCGCCTCGACTGGTCGCGGCCGGCGGTCGAGCTCGACCGCCGGATCCGCGGCTGCGATCCCCAGCCGGGGGCGTGGGCGCTGCGCGGCGAGGAGGTCGTGCGCTGCCATGGCGGCGCGCTCGGCGGCGGCGCGCCGGGGGCCGCGGCGGCCGGCGAGGTCGTGCGCGTCGCCGACGGCTCCGCGTGGATCGCCGCCGGCGGAGGCCTGCTGCGCGTCGGGCGCGTGCGGATCGGCGACGGCCCGAAGCAGCCGGCGGGCGAGGCGCTGCGCGCGGGCGATCGGCTGGCCTAGGGCCCCGGAGCCGGGGGGCGGGGCGGGGCGCTCGCGTCCGGGCCGCTCGGCGGCTCGCGCCTCCCTTGAAAAAGCCCTTGCCCTCTCTAAACTTCCGCGCTCCATCGGCCGAATCCCGAAGCCCGGTCCCGGGCAGCTCCGTGGGGTCGGCGTCGAGACCCCCACACAGAGAGCGAGGTCCGGTCCTCCGCGGGGAGCGCGCGCTCCGCTCCGGCACGGCGACGGCGCCGCGTCGGACGGGCCGGCGCACGGCACCCGCGGTTCCCGACGCGAATTCAAGAGGCGAAGCCATGGTCGACCTTTCCAAACTGCGCAACATCGGCATCAGCGCCCACATCGACTCCGGGAAGACGACGCTGACCGAGCGGATCCTGTTCTACACGCAGCGCATCCACCGCATCCACGAGGTGAAGGGCAAGGACGAGGTCGGCGCGACCATGGACTTCATGGAGCTCGAGCGCGAGCGCGGCATCACGATCGCCTCGGCCGCCACCTACGCCCAGTGGAAGAGCCACCACATCAACATCATCGACACGCCCGGCCACGTCGACTTCACGATCGAGGTCGAGCGCTCGCTGCGCGTGCTCGACGGCGCGGTGCTCGTGCTCTGCGGCGTCGCGGGCGTCCAGTCGCAGTCGATGACGGTCGACCGCCAGATGCGCCGCTACAAGGTCCCGCGCCTGGCGTTCATCAACAAGCTCGACCGCTCCGGCGCGAACCCTGCCCGCGTCGCGGTGCAGCTGATCGACAAGCTCAAGCACAACGCCGTGCTGATGCAGATCCCGATAGGTCTCGAGTCGAAGCACGAGGGCGTGATCGACCTGGTGACGATGAAGGCGATCTACTTCGACGGCGAGAACGGCGAGAAGGTGCGCACCGAGGAGATCCCCGCGGAGCTGCAACACGACGCCGAGGCCGCGCGCGAGACGATGCTCGACGCGGTGTCGCTCTACTCCGACGAGCTGACCGAGGCGATCCTCGAGGAGAAGGTCAGCGAGGAGCTGATCCACGCCGCGGTGCGCGCTGGCACGCTCTCGCAGAACCTGACCCCGGTGTTCCTCGGCTCCGCGTACAAGAACAAGGGCGTCCAGCCGCTGCTCGACGCGGTGACGCGCTACCTGCCGAGCCCGACCGAGGTCGAGAACACGGCCGTCGACCTCTCGAACGACGAGGCGCCGATCACGCTCTCGGCCGATCCGAACAAGCCGCTGGTCGCGCTGGCCTTCAAGCTCGAGGACGGCCGCTACGGCCAGCTGACCTACCTGCGCGTGTACCAGGGTCGCATCGCGCGCGGCAGCAGCATCGTCAACAGCCGCACCAAGCGCCGCCACAAGGTCGGACGCCTGGGCCGCATGCACGCCTCCGAGCTCGAGGAGCTCGAGGAGGCCTTCGCCGGCGACATCGTCGCGATGTTCGGCATCGACTGCGCGTCGGGCGACACCTTCACCGACGAGTCGATCGAAGTGGCGATGAGCTCGATGCACGTGCCGGCGCCGGTGATCTCGCTCTCGGTGAAGCCGGTGGACAACAAGTCTCAGGACAACATGAGCAAGGCGCTCGGCCGCTTCGTGCGCGAGGACCCGACCTTCCACGCCGGCGTCGACCCCGAGAGCGGCCAGACGATCATCTCCGGCATGGGCGAGCTGCACCTGGACGTCTACGTCGAGCGCATGAAGCGCGAGTACAGCGTCGAGGTGCAGACCGGCGCCCCGCAGGTGGCCTACCGTGAGGCGATCTCGGAGCGCGCGGAGTTCCACACGACGCACAAGAAGCAGACCGGCGGCTCGGGCCAGTTCGGCCGCGTCGAGGGCTACATCGAGCCCTTCGAGGGCGAGTTCGAGTTCCTCAACGAGGTGCGCGGCGGCTCGGTGCCCACCGAGTACGTCCCGGCGGTCGAGAAGGGCTTCGCGCAGGCGATGGAGAAGGGCCGCCTGATCGGCTTCCCGGTCACCGGCGTGCGCGTCGTGCTCAACGACGGCCAGTCGCACAGCGTCGACTCGTCGGACATGGCGTTCCAGATCGCCGGCCGCAAGGCCTTCCGCGAGGCCTATCCGAAGGCGAAGCCGGTCGTGCTCGAGCCGGTGATGAAGCTCGAGGTCGAGGGCCCCACGGAGTTCCAGGGCGCGGTGCTGCGCACCGTGATGCAGCGCCGCGGCACGGTGATGGGAACCACCGAGGACGAGGGCTTCTGCCGGCTCGAGGCCGAGGTGCCGCTCTCGGAGATGTTTGGCTACGCCACCGATCTCCGCTCTTGCACGCAGGGCAAGGCGGAGTTCACGATGGAGTTCGCCCGCTACGTGCGGGTGCCGAAGGAAGTGCAGGAAGACTTGAAGAAGGAGTACGGCGGCAAGCTCGCCGCCGTCGACGACGAGTAGCGGGGGAGGAGCCCTTGAAGCGTCGATTCCTGAACGCGCGCAGCCCGCTGCGCATGCTCGAGAAGGGTCTGCACGGCGGCGTCGGCGCCGGCAACCTGGCCGTGGTGATCGCCGGCCCCGGAGTCGGCAA
Organism: uncultured Spirochaetales bacterium; assembly: GCA_964597285.1. GTDB lineage: Bacteria > Myxococcota_A > UBA9160 > UBA9160 > SMWR01 > JAHEJV01. The sequence continues at coordinate 11,674 of CAZQYK010000574.1, read as the reverse complement.
GACCTCGTTCCTGGTCGGCGTCGCCGTCGACGAGTTGCTGCGCGAGGGCCGCGTGCTGCACGTGTCGTGCGCGCACCCGGTCGCGCACGTGCGCGCCCACTACGACACGGTCTTCGAGGAGCTCGCGCACTCGCGCCACCTCGAGAACGAGCGCCTGATCCACACCGAGATCGACCGGCGCCGCTCGGTGCGCGTCTACCCGCCGAACGGGCTGACGCCGGCGAAGCTGCGCGACGCGGTGAAGCTCGAACGCGAGTCCGGCGGTGCGCCGTCGCTGATCGTGCTCGAGGGGATCGACCTCGCGAGCCTGACGCGCTCGGACCTCGAGGACGTGCGCGAGCTCGCCGGCGAGCTCGGCGCCGAGGTGTGGCTCGAGTCGACGTGCGACGAGGAGCGGGTGGTCCGCGTTCCGCCCGGAGTCGACGCGCAATCGGACTTGATCAGCGTGATCCTCGCGCTCGAGCCGGCCGACGACGTCGTGAACCTGCGCGCGCTCAAGGACCACGACAACCCGGACGTCTCCGAGCTCCACGTCGCCCTCGACCCGCGCACCTTGCTGCTGGTGCGTAGCTAGGCTCGTCTCTCGGCTCTCTGCGCGCGCGCCGGGGGTGGGGGGACCCCTGTCGGGAATGGCTCGCCAGCGGGGGGTGGCGTTTCCTTGCACGGGTGCAGGTCAGCCTTTGCTAGGGCTGCCTCGTGCCGCGACCTCACTGGCTCCGCTTTACTTCCCGCCAGGGGTCCCCCCACCCCCAGCGCGATCACGAGGTCCATGCGCTCGCGCCCCCGACGAGCGCCGGGCGGCGGCGGGCCCGTCTCAGCGAAGTAAAGCGGAGCCGGCTGCCCGCGACCGCGCGAGGAATCTGCCGCTGTGGCTGACCCGCATCCGTGCGAGGAAGCGCGCCCCCCGGCCGGCGAGCCATGAGCAGAGACGGGCTCGCCGCCGCCCGGCGCGGACGCCGCGCTCGGCAACGACAGATCGCACCTAACGCTGCAGAGCCCCGATCTTGTCGCGGTACTGGCTGCGCAGCGAGTTCGCCTCGGCCCGGGTGAACCCGAGCTCTTCGGCGATCTTGACGATCTCGGCGCTCTCCTCGGCGCTGATCGAGCCGTCGGCCGCGGCCACCGCGTACAGGCACTGCAGCAGCTCGCCGCGCTGCTCGCGCGACGAGAGCTGGCGGAACTGACGCGTCACCAGGTAGTCCTGGGTGCCGCCGAGGTTCGCGGCCTGGCTCTGCGCGATCTGCACGACGAGCGCCGCCTCGGCCTCCGACAGGTGGGCGAGGCCCTGCACCGCGCGCTCCATCTCGGCCGTCTCCTCGGCGTCGATGCGCAGGTCGGCGTTCGCGATGCGGGCCAGCACGTACGCGAAGGTCGCGAGGTAGCGCGCCTGCTCGGGGTCGATCCGCTCGAGCTGGCTCGCGATGCGCCGCACCGTGTCGCTGTCGCTCTCGCGTCCCGGGCGGGCGCCGGCGGCGCCGCCGCCGCCGAGGCCGAGGAATCGCAGCAAGCCCATGGGATCCTCCCGCGCTGCGTGCCATTCTACGCGAGCCGCCTGCGGGGGAAAGCATGCCCGCCGAACCGATCCTCGCGCCCGCCGACCGCGCGCTGCTCGAGCGGCTGCGCGCCGGCGAGGAGGGCGCCTACGAGGAGCTCGTGCGCACCCACGGCGGCCGGCTGCTCGCCGTTGCGCGGCGCTTCCTGCGCAACGAGGAGGACGCCCGCGACGCGGTGCAGGACGCCTTCGCGTCGGCCTTCCGCTCGATCGACGGCTTCGAGGGCCAGGCCCAGCTCTCGACCTGGCTGCACCGGATCGTCGTCAACGCGTCGCTGATGCGCCTGCGGCGCGCGCGCCGCAAGCCCGAGGAGTCGATCGAGGACCTGCTGCCGGGCTTCCTCGAGAACGGCCACCTCGAGCGGCCGCCGTCGCCGTGGCGCCGCGAGGACCTCGACCCGGCCGAGCGCGCCGAGCTGCGCGAGCTGGTGCTCGACAAGATCCAGCAGCTCCCGGAGGGCTACCGTAACGTGCTGATGCTGCGCGACGTCGAAGACCTCGATACCGAGGAGAGCGCGCAGGCCCTCGGCATCAGCCCCGGAGCCGTGAAGACGCGGCTGCACCGGGCCCGTCAGGCGCTGCGCGAGCTGCTCGAGCCGCACCTGCGCGAGGACGCACCGGAATGAAGTGCCGCGAGTTCGTCGAGTTCGTGATGGAGTACCTCGAGGGCGACCTCGCCGACGAGGAGCGGCGCGTGTTCGAGGGCCACATCCGCGACTGTCCGCCCTGCCTGACCTATCTCGACACCTACGAAGACACCGTGCGACTCGGGCGCAGCGTCTGCGGGCCCGACGACGCGGTGCCCGAGGACGTCCCCGAGGAGCTCGTGCAGGCGATCCTCGCCGCGCGCCGCCGCTGCTAGGAGCGTGCCCGACGATTCGGCGACGAGATCGAGGCCCTTCGGGAGCGGAGGCCACCGTTCGACTCCGCTCGGCTGCGCCTCGCTCCGCGCGCGGCTTCGCCGCGCTTGACGGCCGCTACTCGCCGCCGCTGAACCAGGCCTGGGTCCCGTGCGCGGCGATCGCGTCGCCGATGCGGCGCAGCGCCTGCGCGTACGCGGCAGCGCGCAGCGGGCGGCCCTCGTCCCGGTGGATCTCCCAGATCCCGTCGAACGCGCGCGACATCACCTCCTCGAGCCGGCTGCGCACCTCGTCGAGCGTCCACGCCCAGCCGTGGCGGTTCTGCACCCACTCGAAGTAGCTGACGGTGACGCCGCCGGCGTTCGTCAACACGTCGGGCAGCACGTCGACGCCGCGCTCCTCGAGGCGCTCCTCGGCGGCGCCCGTGACCGGCCCGTTCGCGACCTCGGCGATCGTCTTCGCGCGGACGCCGTCGACGTTGTGCTCGCCGATCGCACCCTCGAGCGCGGCCGGGATCAGCAGGTCGACGTCGAGCGCGAGCAGCTCGTCGTTGTCGATCGTCTCGTGCTCGACCATCTCGCACACCGACCCGTCGCAGTACACGCCGGCCAGCTGGCGCTGCTCCTGCTTGTAGCGGTAGAGGCTCTCGACGTCGAAGCCCCGCTCGGAGAAGATGCCGCCCTTCGAGTCGCTGACCGCGACGATGCGGTAGCCCGCCTGCTGGAGCAGCCGCGCGACGTGGTAGCCGGCATTGCCGAGGCCCTGCACCGCGACGCGCGTCTCCTCGGGCTCGAGCCCGGCGCGCCGGGCGTAGTCCTGGATCACGAGGAAGGCGCCGCGGCCGGTGGCCTCGTCGCGTCCGAGGCTCCCGCCGAGCGAGATCGGCTTGCCGGTGATCACCGCCGGGAAGCGGCCGCGGTGGATCGCCTCGTACTCGTCGGCCATCCAGCCCATGATCCGCGCGTTCGTGTAGACGTCGGGGGCCGGGATGTCGCGGTCGGGCCCGACGAAGTCGGCCATCGCCCGCATGTACGCGCGCGACAGCCGCTCGAGCTCCATCCGCGACAGCGCCTTCGGGTCGACGATCACGCCGCCCTTGCCGCCGCCGTACGGGATCCCGACGACCGCGCACTTGAGCGTCATCCACAGCGCGAGCGCCTTCACCTCGGCGAGCGTGACGCCGGGGTGGTAGCGGATGCCGCCCTTGGTCGGGCCGAGCGCGTCGTTGTAGCGGCAGCGGAAGGCCTCGAAGTGGCGCGTCGAGCCGTCGTCCATCCGGACGGCGAGATCGGCCGTGAGCACCGCGTGCGGCTGGCGCAGCGCGTCGACGACCTCGGGCGAGACCTTCGCCGCCTCGGCGATGCGCTCGACGCGCGCGACCGCGTCCTCGAAGACGTCGTGCTCGGGCATGAGGCGTGCTCCTCCGGATCGGGCCCTCAGCGTAGCCCCCCGCGCTGCCACGCCATCCACCGCGACAGCCACTTCACGACGCGAGGCGTCGCGCGCTGCCTCGTGTAGAGCCCGGCGGCGCGCTTGATCGCCTCGGCCTGGGTCGGGTAGGGGTGGATCACCTCGAGGATCCTGCCGAGCCCGAGCTTGCCGACGATCGCGAGCGTCACCTCGCTGATCATCTCGCCGGCGTGGGCCGCGACGATCGTCGCGCCGACGATCTCGTCGCTGCCCTGCTTCGTCAGGATCTTCACGAAGCCCTCGTCCTCGCCGTCGGTGACCGCGCGGTTCACCTGGGCCAGCGGGACGTGCCAGACGTCGACCGCGGAGGCCTTCGCTTCGGCCTCGTGCGCGTAGAGGCCCACGTGTGCGACCTCGGGGTCGGTGTAGGTGCACCACGGCATCACCAGCGCCGAGAGCTTCTTCGTGCGCAGGAAGAGCGCGTTCTGCACCACGACCTTCGCCGCGGCGTCGGCCGCGTGCGTGAACTTCCAGCTCATGCAGATGTCGCCGGCCGCGTAGATGCGCGGGTTCGTCGTCTGCAGATAGTCGTTCACGTGCACGCCGCGCCGCGCGTCGTAGGCGACGCCGACGCGCTCGAGGTCGAGGCCCTCGACGTTCGGCGCCCGGCCGACGCCGAGCAGCAGCGCGTCGACGACGATCCGGTCGAGGCGGCCGTCGCCGTGCCGGAAGTGCACCGTCTTCTCGCCGCCGGCGGCCTCGACGCGCTCGATCTTCGCGTTCGGCACCAGCGCGATGCCCTCCTCGAGGAAGCGCGCCTCGACGATCGCCGCGGCGTCGGCGTCCTCGCGCGGCAGGATGTGCGGGTCGGCGTGCAGCACCGTGACGTCGGAGCCGAGCCGGCGGAAGGCCTGCGCCATCTCGCAGCCGATCGGGCCGGCGCCGATCACGCCGAAGCGCTGCGGCCGCTCGGTCAGGTTGAAGATCGTCTCGTTCGTCAGGTAGCCCGAGCTCTCGAGGCCCTCGATCGGCAGCGCCACCGCGCGCGCGCCGGTCGCGATCACCGCCTTCTTGAAGCGCAGCACCTCGTCGCCGACGCTCACGCGGTCGGGCCCGCTGAAGCGCGCCTCGCCGAAGAAGACCTCGACGCCGAGCTCGTCGCGGTAGCGGGCGGCGGCGTCCTCGTGGCTGATGCGCGCGCGGATGCGGCGCACGCGCTCCATCGCGGCGCCAAAGTCGGCGTCGGCTCCGGGCGCGAGGCGAAGCCCGATCTCCTTCTCGGCGCGCCGCGCCTCGGCGACCATACGCGACGCGCGGATCAAGCCCTTCGACGGCACGCAGCCGACGTTCAGGCAGTCGCCGCCGAGGAAGTGGCGCTCGACGAGCGCGACCTTCGCGCCGAGGCCGGCGGCGATCGCGGCGGTGATCAGCCCGGCGCTGCCGGCCCCGATCACGACCAGGTTGTAGCGCCCCGACGGCTCCGGATTCTGCCACCCGGCGGGGTGCACGTTGTCGAGCAGCGTGCGGTTGTGCTCGTCGAGCGGCGAGAGCGGCGGAAGCTCGGACATCGGGTCTCCAGCGGTTCAGGAGGGCTCGCCGGTGGCCTCGGCCAGCGCGCGCCGCGCGATCCGGGTCACCAGGAAGGTCACGACGGCGGTGGCCACGAGCCCGACGCCGAAGAGCGCGTACTCGGCCGGGCCGCGTTCGGGCCTCGCGCCGCCGGCCAGCACGGCGATGCTGCCGATGGCGCTGCCGAGGTAGACGTAGAGCAGCGTGCCCGGGAGCATGCCGAGCCCCGCGACGACGTAGTCGACGAAGCGCACGCGCGTGAGACCGAGCGCGTAGTTCAGCAGGTTGAACGGGAACACCGGCGACAGGCGCAGCAGGAACACGATGCGGCGCCCCTGCTGGCCGACGGCGCGGTCGATCGCCGAGAACCTCTCGTTGCCGTCGAGCCGCCGCTCGACCGCCCGGCGCGCGAGGTAACGCGACACGAGAAACGCGAGCGACGAGCCGAGGAGCGCGGCGGCGAACACGTAGACGGTGCCGGCCGCGACGCCGAAGGTCGCGCCGGCGGCGATCGTCAGCAGCGAGGCCGGGACGAACGCGACGACCGCGATCGCGTAGCCGGCGACGAAGACCGCCGGCCCCCAGAACCCGAGTCCGTCGACCCAGAGCGCGAAGGGCTCGACGTACGCCCCGGCCGAGCGGCCGATCCACACGAGCGCCGCCAGCGCGGCGACCCCCGCGCCGAGCTTCGCCCACGGGATCCCCCTCGGACCCTCTTCTTCCAGCGTCGCCGTCGTCGTCTCCATCGCGTCCGTCGCCTCCCTCTCTGCGCCCCCTCGGATGCCCGGCCGCTGCGGACGTTTCAGCGGCCGAGCGCGCCGCCGCGTCTACGCGAGCGCCCCGCCGCAGCTCGACCCGCTGCCCGCGGTGCAGCCGAAGCAGTGCGCGTCGGTCGCGACCGGCGCGCCGGCGAGGTCGGCGAGGCGCTCGACCTCCCACACGGTCCGCGGCGCGGCGCCGATCGGCAGCTCGAGCATCTGGTTGAAGTCGCAGTCGTGGAGCGCCCCGTCCCAGCTCACCGACACCAGGCTGCGACACATCAGCGCCGGCACCGTCGTCGGGTTGAAGTGGTTGACGAGCAGGCCCATGTACTCCGCCAGCCGGCCGTCGCGCTCGAGTGCGTGCGCGAAGCGCTTGACCGGCATGTTGGTGATCGTCGCGAGCCGGTCGAAGGAGATCCCGAAGAGCTCGTCGAGCTCGCGGCGGTAGTCGTCCTCGAGCTCCTTCTGGCCCGGCGGAAGCGACGCGCCGAGCGGATTGTAGACGAGGTCGAGCTCGAGGCCGCTGCCGGGCTGCGCGTAGCCGAGCGCGTTGAGCCGGCGCAGCCCGGCGATGCTGCGCTCGAACACGCGCTTGCCGCGCTGCGCGTCGACGTTTTGGCGCGTGTAGCAGGGCAGCGACGCGACGACCTTGACGCCCTGCTCGGCGAGGAACTCGGCCGTGTCCTCCTGGCCCGGCTCGAAGAGCACCGTCAGGTTGCAGCGGTCGATCACCGTGCGGCCGAGCGCGCGGGCCCGGCGGACGAGCGTGCGGAAGTGGGGGTTCAGCTCGGGCGCGCCGCCGGTCAGGTCGAGCGTCCCGACGCCGGGATCGTCGGCGAGCAGCTCGAGCACGCGCTCGGCCGTGCGCGCGTCGATCGCCTCGCGGCGCTTCGGTCCGGCCTCGACGTGGCAGTGGTGGCAGGCCAGGTCGCAGCGCCGGCCGACGTTGACCTGGAGGGTCGTCACGGCGCTGCGGCGCAGCGCGCCGAGCGCATGGCGGGCCAGGGCGGCCTCGAAGCTCGGCGCGGATGCGAGGTGGCTCATTCGGCGCTCCCAGGGTATCCGCACTCTCCCACGGGGTGCTAGGATGCCGGCCCCGCGCCCGCGGAACCCCGCCTCCGATCGGCGCACCCCCCTCCGTCCTCTACGCGAAGGACCCACAAGGAGTTTCATCGTGAGCGACATCCGTTTCGACGGCCGCGTGGCCGTGATCACCGGCGCCGGCGGCGGCCTCGGCAAGACCTACGCGCTCGAGCTCGCCCGCCGCGGCGCGAGCGTCGTCGTCAACGACCTCGGCGGCGCCGCCGACGGCACCGGCGCGAGCAGCTCGATGGCCGACGCGACCGTCAAGGAGATCGTCGAGGCCGGCGGCAAGGCCGTCGCGAACTACGACTCCGTCGCGACACAAGAGGGCGGCAAGGCGATCGTCCAGACCGCGATCGACAACTTCGGCAAGGTCGACGTCCTGGTGAACAACGCCGGGATCCTGCGCGACAAGAGCTTCCTCAAGCTCGAGCCCGACCACCTCGAGGCCGTGGTCGACGTGCATCTGAAGGGCGCGTTCTTCGTCACGCAGCCCGCCTTCGCGTCGATGAAGGAGAACGGTTACGGGCGCATCGTGATGGCTTCGTCGGGCGCCGGCATCTTCGGCAACTTCGGCCAGTCGAACTACGGCGCGGCGAAGATGGGCCTCGTCGGCCTGATGAACGTGCTCGCCGTCGAGGGCGCGAAGTACGGCATCAAAGTCAACACGATCGCGCCGATCGCGAAGACGCGCCTCACCGAGCAGCTGCTCGGCGGGCTCGCCGACGCGCTCGACCCGCGCTACGTGACGCCGCTCGTCACCTACCTGTGCTCGGACAAGTGCGAGCTGACCCACGAGATCTTCGACGTCGGCGGCGGGCGCTACGCGCGCATCTTCGTCGGCATGGGGCCGGGCTGGGTCGCGCCGAAGGGCACGATCCCGAAGGCCGAGGACATCCTCGACCACCTCGACCTGATCCGCGAGCAGGAGGGCTACATCGTTCCGCAGAGCATCGCCGAGGAGACCGGGGCGATCGCCGAAGCGCTGAAGAAGCAGCAGTAGGGAGGCCCGAGCCATGCCGATCGACCCCGAGAAGGCGCGAGGCGCGAAGCTTCCCGACGGCGAGGCCGCGTACACGAGGGACCAGGTGATCCTCTACCACCTGGGCCTCGGCGCCGGCGTGCCGGCCACCGACCCCCAGGAGCTCGAGTACACCTACGAGAAGAACCTCAAGGTGCTGCCGAGCTTCGCCGTGATCCCGGCCTTCGGTTCGATGGGCGGGATCACGAACATCCCGGGCCTGCAGTTCAACCTCGCGATGCTGCTGCACGGCGAGCAGGAGGTGATCCTGCACGAGCCGCTGCCCCCCGAGGCGAAGCTCCGCACGACGGCGCACATCCCGGAGATCTACGACAAGGGAAAGGCGGCGCTCGTGATCCTCGAGGCCGGCGCGGAGGACGCCGCGAGCGGGAAGCCGCTGTTCACGAACCGCTTCTCGCTCTTCATCCGCGGCGAGGGCGGCTTCGGCGGCGACTCGGGCCCGAAGGCCGGCAACCAGGCGCCCGACCGCAAGCCCGACGGCGTCGTCGAGCGCACGACGCTGCCGCAGCAGGCGCTGATCTACCGCCTCTCCGGCGACAAGAACCCGCTCCACGCCGACCCGGAGTTCGCGAAGCTCGGCGGCTTCGACCGGCCGATCATCCACGGCCTGTGCTCGTACGGCATCGCCTGCAAGGCGATCGTCGACGAGGTGCTCGGCGGCGACGTTTCAAGCATCTCGCGCTATCGGGCACGCTTCGCCGGCGTCGCGTTCCCGGGCGAGACCTACCGGGTCAAGCACTGGAAGGACGGCGAGAAGCGGATCCTGCTCGAGGCCGAGAGCGTCGAGCGCGACGCGAAGATCATCACCAACGCGGTGATCGAGCTGCACTGACGGTTCCCGCTGGCGAGCGCCTCGGGGCGAGTGTTCCGGCGCTCACTGCTGGTAGACGGTCCAACTGGACGCGCTCGGGTAGATGGCACCCAGTGCTGCGTTCGAGGCCGAGTTCCAGACCGAGGCCGAGTGGCCGACGAGTGACAGGTCGTCGGCGTAGACTGCCCAACCTGCGACGTCCACGTGATTCGATTCCACGACGACCTTCACCAGCGAGGTCGTGGTTGCGATGCGCACACCGATCGAATTCGCGTCTTGGGGTGTGAGATCCGCGATCCAGTTGCCCCGGATCAAGCAGCCGCGCAGGGGTCCCGAGGCGCCGCCGTCCTTGACGTAGATGCCGAATCGGTGGGTTCCATCGGACAGGCCGACGATCTGATTGTCGAGGATCAAACAGTCGTCGATCGAGGCCGTGTTGACTCCGGCCAGGAAGTCTCCCGGCACGTGAGCGGTCAGCCCGAAGATCAGGTTGCCCTGGATCAACGTGTTCTTCGCACTCGACCAGACGTCAATGCCTCGCTGGGTGCCCGTTACGTGGTTGTGCGATACGACGCATCCATCCCTAGTGATGGCGATGCCCGTGCTACGTGTCGTCGTGGTCCCGGGATCCTGTCGGATCGCATTGTGGCTGATGACCACGTCGTACCCCGGCGTAGCTGTCAGCATCGTCTCCTCCCGGTTCATCCCCTTGCATGTGATGACGCCGGGATAGCCCCCGCAGTTGATCAGAGTGTTTCCCGAGATGACGCTGTTCCGGCACTTCGTGTAGATCCCATGATTGTCGGGACTTCCTGCGTGCGAGACCACGCCCTCGATGTGATTGCCCTGGATCGCGGTCTGGCCCCCGAGTACGACGATTCCCGAGCAGGTGGCCACCGGGTCGTTCTGATCCACGCCCCGGATGTCGTTGTTCAGGACGAAGGTCTTCACGTCGTTCTCGAGATCGACAAACCCCAGCAGGCGCAGGTAGATGCCGAAGCTCTCCCCCACCTTTGTCGCGGAGCCGACACCCGAGATGACGTTTCCCTCGATCCGAGCGTGGTTGCAGGTCTCGGCCGACAGCTTCACGGCCGCTGCTGTGAGAACGGCATTTTCACCGATCTGAGTCGCCACGTTCTCGGCGAAGACGAAGCGATCGATCTCGCCGTAGTTGACGCCGCCACCACCCCCAAAGACCTGGATCGCGATCTCGTGAAAGCCGCAATGGGAGATCTCGACGGACTCCAGATCGATTTCAGGCGTGGCTTGGACCACGTACTTGAAGCCCCGGGCTGTCAGGCCCGACATCTTGAGGCTGCTGCCGTTCTGCGGAACCAGGAACGAAGCGGTGGCCGAGCCCATCAGGGTCACCTGATCACGACCGGCGCCGACGATCTCGAGGCGACTCACCAGAATCGGCGCCATGGCGACCAGGTCATAGGTGCCGGGTGGGATCCACAAGACACAACCAGGCGTGGTCTGCGCCGCGATCGCCGCGTTCACGAAGGCGAGGCCGCTCGGCATGGTTCCCGTCGGATCGGCTCCGAACGCTGTCACATCCGCGAAGCCCGTGGGCGCGGCTCCGGCCGCATCCGCCCTTTTGGCTACCGCGAGCGACGCCGCACCGATGCTCCCGACCGCGACGCCCTTGATGAAGGCTATTCGGTCCATGCCGTCTCCTCTCGGATCGTACGCTTGCTCGCAAGGTGATCCGCAGATCGAATCGTGAGGAAGGAGCGCACGCTGCGAGCCGATAGTTCGTCGGCCGCATGATTTGGTCTTCGTCGACGACCGAGCAACGTGCACTCGAGGAGTCGCGGGGATCGTCTCTGATTCGGGATCCCGTGTCCAGAACTAACAGAGAGAAGACCCCGAAACTTGCTCTCGGAGCTGTGGGGCTTTGGCTCCGAAAAGGGCGAGCGCAGCAGCCGTTGGCCTACGCGTGGAGTCCTATGCGCTACTCCGGCAGATAGGTCTGGAACATCTCGCCGAGCTCGCTCTCGTCGCGCGACGGCACGACGTAGTACGTGCGGATCACGACCGAGCCGTCGGGCTCGAAGCGGTAGGTCTCGATGCTCTTGGCGACGGTCTTGCGGCCGTCGGCGATGATCTCGTTCTCGAGCAGCCACGCCACCTCGTTGCCGCAGACGAAGAGCGTCCCCGGGACGACGCGGAAGCGCACGCGCGCGTTGAACAGCTCCCAGGAGTCGACTGCGCAGCGCTCGAAGCCGCGCTTCTCGGGCGTGCCGACCGGGTCGAGCATCCGGAAGTCGCCGGGCGCGACGCTGCGCCAGTTCTCGATCCAGGCCTCCTTGTCGTGGGCGTTCCAGAGCGCGACGTAGCGCTCGGCCCAGCGCTCGAGCTGCTCGGACGTGGCATCACGCAACCGAGCCGTAACGCAACTCGGGAGCTCGCCGAATCGCCGCTGCAACTGGCGCTGCAGCATGCGGGCTTCGCCTTCGCGCAGACCCTCCTCGCGTCCCTGCGAACGGCCTTCCTCGCGCCCTTGCTCGCGCCCTTGCACTAGGCCTTGGTGCAGCCACTTTTCCTCCCACTGCTTCATCCGCGTCTCGAGCAGAGTGCCCA
>CAZQYK010000573.1:0-2787 GCA_964597285.1 uncultured Spirochaetales bacterium | reverse complement strand
CTTCGAGCGCGCGGATGGCGGCCGGCTGGTGGCGCGCGTGTCCGCGCTCGAGCGGCTGGGCTTCCCGCGGCGGCCGCCGGCGTTCAGCCGCCCGCCCGGATCGTCACCCAGCGGTAGTAGCTCGACGAGCCGGTGATGTGGCCGCCGGCGCCGAGCTCGTAGTGCAGATCGCGCGCGTAGTGGCTGCCACGCACGATCTCCTGGAACGCGGCGAGCTTCGTCTCGGGATCCTGCGGGTTCAGGCCGTGGAAGACGATCTCGATGCGGTCCTTCGTCGCGAGGACGTTCAGTACGAGCGTCGCGAGCGTGAACATCTTGCCGATGCCCTCGATCGACTCGACCGCGAAGCACGGCACCTCGACCTTCGCGAGCTCGAAGCCATACTCGAGGCGCATCGGAGCCTCCTGCGGGAGCCCGGGCCGCTGGCCGACGAGGGCGAGGCAGGGTGACCGCGGCCCGCAGGGGTGTCAAGTGCCCGCTTCGGCGCCGGCGTGCGGCACGCGCGCCACCTGCACCGTGACGTTGTCGGGTCCGCCGAGGCGGTTCGCGAGCTCGACGAGCGCGCGCGCCGCGGCGTCGGGCCGCTCGCGGCGCAGCACCCCGGCGATCATGTCGTCGCGCACCGGGCCGGTGAGCCCGTCGCTGCACAGCAGCACGACGTCGCCGCCGCGCAGCTCGAGCTCGAAGAGGTCGACCTCGACGCCGGGCTCGACGCCGAGCGAGCGCAGCACCTCGTGGCGGCGCGGGTGCACGAGCGCCTCCTCGGCGCTGAGCAGGCCGCGGCGCTGCAGCTCGGCGACGAGCGAGTGGTCGGCGGTGATCTGCTCGAGCCGGCCGTCGCGCAGCCGGTAGGCGCGACTGTCGCCGACGTTCGCGATCCACGCCGGCGCATCGCGCGGGAAGAGCGCGGCGACGCCGGTGGTGCCCATGCCGGCGAGGCGCGGGTCACGGCGCGCGGCGTCGTGTACGCTGCGGTTCGCGGCCTCGAACGCGCGGCGCAGCGCCTCGCGCGGCGCGTCGCGCGACTCCGCGATCGCCGCGCTCAGCGCCTCGACCGCGAGCCGGCTCGCGGTTTCGCCGCCGGCGTGGCCACCCATGCCGTCGGCGACGACGAGCAGCCGCGCGCCGTCGGGCGAGCGCGCCTCGCCGCAGGCGTCCTCGTTGCTCGTCCGCACGCGCCCGATGTCGCACCGCGCCGCGACCTCGAGCCGCTCCGGGTCGAGCGCGTCGACGCGGCCGGGCGGGTCGAACGCGCTCATGCGGCCGGGTCGCAGAGGAAGCAGCGGCTGAAGCCGCCCTCGACCGGATAGCAGCCCGGCTCCTCGCGCGGGCAGCGCTCGAAGACCTCCGGGCAGCGCGTGTGGAAGCGGCACCCGGGCGGCGGCGCCGACGGCGACGGCACGTCGCCGACCAGGCGTGCGCTCACGCCGCGCCGCGCCGGGTCGACCGACGGCACCGCCGCGAGCAGCGCGCGCGTGTACGGATGACGCGGCGACTCGAAGATCCGCGCGGTCGGGCCCTCCTCGACGATCTGGCCCAGGTACATCACCGACACGCGGTCGGCGAGGTAGCGCACGACGCCGAGGTCGTGGGTGATGAAGAGATAGGTGAGCCCGAGCTCCTGCTGGAGGCGGCGCAGCAGGTTCAGGATCTGCGCCTGGATCGAGACGTCGAGCGCCGACGTCGCCTCGTCGCAGACGATCAGCTGCGGCTCGACCGCGAGCGCGCGCGCGATGCAGATGCGCTGGCGCTGCCCGCCCGAGAACTCGTGCGGGTAGCGGTTCATCTGGCGCGGGTCGAGCTGCACGCGCTCGAGCGCCGCGGCGACGCGCTCGGTGCGCTCGGCGTCGTCGGCGCCGATGTCGAAGCTCTCCATGCCCTCGGCGATCGCGTCGCGCACCCGCATGCGCGGGTCGAGCGACGCGAGCGGGTCCTGGAACACGATCTGGATCGCGCGGCGGTACGGCCGCATCGCCGCGCGTGACAGGTGCGCGAGGGCGACGCCGCCGAACTCGATGCGACCCTCGCTCGGCTCCTCGAGACGCAGCAGCGTGCGGCCCACCGTCGTCTTGCCGCAGCCCGACTCGCCGACGAGCGCGAGCGTCTCGCCGCGGCGGATCTGGAGGCCGACGCCGTCGACCGCGCGCACGTGGCCGACCGTGCGCCGGAGCAGGCCCCGCCGGATCGGGAACCAGGTGCGCAGGCCCTCGACGCGCAGCAGCACCTCGCCGGCGCTCACGCGGCGCCCTCGTCGTCGGCGACGGCGTGGCAGTAGGCGTGGTGGGTGAGGCCGAGCGGGGTCGCCCCGGGCGCGACGCGGTGGCAGCGCTCGAGCACGCGAGGACAGCGCGCGGCGAAGCGGCAGCCCTCGGGCCACGCGCCGGCCGACGGCACGACGCCGGGGATCTCCGCGAGCGGCTCGCCGGGCCGCGCGCGCGACGGTACCGACGCGAGCAGGCCCTGGGTGTAGGGGTGACGCGGCCGCGACAGCACCTCCTCGCGCGTCCCCTCCTCGACGAGCTGGCCGGCGTACATCACCGCGATGCGGTCGGCGAGCTCGTTGACGACGCCGAGGTCGTGCGTGATCAGCAGGATCGCGGTGCCCGAGCGGTCGCGGATCTCGCGCAGCAGGTCGAGGATCTGCGCCTGGATCGTCACGTCGAGCGCGGTCGTCGGCTCGTCGGCGATCAGCAGCCGCGGGTTCATCGACAGCGCCATCGCGATCATCACGCGCTGCTTGAGCCCGCCGGAGAGCTGGTGCGGAAAGGCGTCGAAGCGGTCGTCGGG
>CAZQYK010000572.1:0-6799 GCA_964597285.1 uncultured Spirochaetales bacterium | reverse complement strand
GGTGCGCCGCCGCCTCGTCGAGCGCGCGCTCGAGCTCGGGCCCGCCGGCCGCGCCGCGGCCGAGAAGCACGCGCTGCTCGCCGACGCGCCCGGGCGCACCGAGCTCCACGAGCGCGTCTGGCGGCTCGAGCCCGGCGACGCCGCGCGGCGCTGGGGCCTCGACGGCGCGCCCGGCTAGGCGTCTCCGACCCAGCGCGGCCTGCGCTTCTCGCGGAACGCGGCCATGCCCTCGGCGGCCTCGTCGGAGGCGAAGATCGCGGCGATCTTCTTCTCGGCCCACGCGAAGGCCTCGTCCTCGGGCAGCGTCGCGACGGTGCGCACGAGCTGCTTCGCCTCGCGCAGCGCGATCGGTCCGCCCTGCGCGAGCGCGTCGATCTCCTGCTGCACCGCGGCCTCGAGCCCGTCGGCGGGGACGACCCGGTGCAGCAGCCCGTAGCCGAGCGCGCGCTCGGCGCCGAAGCGCTCGCCGGTCAGGAACAGCCGCATCGTCTGGTGTTCGCCGAGCTTCGGCAGCACGACGACCGAGATCATCGCCGGGATCGCGCCGATGCGGACCTCGCTGAAGCTGAACAGCGCGCTCTCGGCGGCGATCGCGACGTCGGCCGCGGCGACGAGGCCGATTCCGCCGCCGAAGGCGTGCCCGTTGACGGCGGCGATCACCGGCTTCGGGCCGTGCCGCATCGCCTTCATCACGTCGACGAAGGGGTTGCCCTTCGCGCTCTCGCCCATCCGGCCGCGGTTCTTCAGGTCGGCGCCGGCGCAGAAGGCCGGCCCCTCGCCGGTCAGCACGATGCTGCGCACCTCGGGGTCTTCGATCGCGTCGCGCAGACCCGCGCCGAGACCGGCGACCATCGCCGTCGACAGAGCGTTGCGCGTCTCGGGCGAGGCGAGCGTGACCCACGCGGCGGTGCCGCGCCGCTCGTAGCGCACCGGTGCGTCGCTCATCGGATCCTTCAGTGCAGCGGCTCGGGCGGGAAGTCGCTCGAGTGGCAGTAGTCGCGCAGCAGCTCGATCAGGTTCACGAAGCCGGCGCCCATCTTCGACTTCACGAGGAATCCGGCGACGTGGCGCTCGTAGGCGGCGCGCTTGTCGCGCTCGGCGTCGGAGGTCGTCAGCACGAATACGACGGTGCTCGCGAGCCGAGGGTCGCCGCGCAGCTCCTCGAGGAACTCGATGCCGTTCATCCGCGGCATGTTGAGGTCGAGCAGCACGAGCGTCGGCCAGCGCCCGCCGGCGCGCAGCTGCTCGAGCGCCTCGACGCCATCGCGGGCCCAATGCAGCGGGTTCGCGACCCTCGCGCGCGCGAACGCGCGCCGTACCACCTCGGCGTCGATCTCGTCGTCCTCGACGATCAGGATGTCGACGCCGTCCTCGCGCCGCCGCGCCTCGCTCGCCTCGATCATCGCTCGGGCTCCTCTTCTCAGCGCTGCACCGGCCAGCTGAAGCGGAACGTCGAGCCGCGTCCGACCGACTCGACCTCGATGCTGCCTCCGGCGGCCTCGATCAGCTTCTCGATCACCGCGAGGCCCATGCCGCTGCCCTCGACCGCGTCGCGTGGCCGCAGCGTAGTGAACATGCGGAATACCCGCTCGTGATGCTCGGCCGGTATCCCGGGTCCGTCGTCGGAGACGCTGAACTCGAAGGTCTCGCCGCGGTCGGCCCAGCCGATCTCGATGCGCCCGCGTTCGCGGTCGTGGTGCTTGATCGCGTTGTCGATCAGGTTGCGGAAGATCTGCTCGAGCGGAACGCGCGGCGCCCACAGCTCGGGCAGGTCGAGCGCGGTGTGGATCTCGAAGCCCGGCGGCGGGTCGAGCAGCGCGACGACGTCGCCGACGAGCCGCTGCGCGTCGAGGCGCTCCGGCTGGTGGCGGATGCGGCCCGCGCGCGAGAAGTCGAGCAGGTCCTCGAGCAGCTTCTCCATCCGCCGAACGCGCTGCTGCACGCGCTCGAGGTGCTCGCGCGACTCTGGCGGCAGCTGGTCGCCGACGTCCTCGACGACGAAGCTCGACAGATTCTCGATCGCGCGCAGCGGCGCCTTCAGGTCGTGCGAAGCGACGTAGGCGAAGTCGTCGAGCTCGCGGTTGCTGCGCTTGAGGTCCTCGACGACGCGCGCCAGGTCGAGTGCCTGTGCGGCGGCGCGCCGCTCGGCCTCCTCGGCGCGCTCGAGCGCCTGCTCGAGGACGCTGGTGTTGCGTTCGACGCGGCGAGCCCTGTCGCGGAAGGCGCGCGCGAGCACGCCGGTCTCGTCGCCGGCGCCGACCGGCAGCGCGAGCGCGTCGGCGCCGCCACCGTCCTCGCCAAAGCGCTGCACCGCGCGCGTCACCTGCTCGAGCGGGCGCACGAGCGAGCGCGCGGCGGCCCAGCCGAGCAGCCCGGTCAGCGCGATCGCCGCGAGCGCGGCGCCGAGCGCGCGGTTGCGCGCGGCGGTCGAAGCCGCGAGCACGTCGGGCAGCGGGGCGGCCAGCGCGATGCCGAGCGCGCGCGGGGGCGCCGTCGGGTCGATCGACACGCGTCGCAGGCTCACGACCTCGGCGTCACCGATCGCGCGCGCGGCGCGCGCACCGTCGAAGGCCTCGGCGAGCTTGGGCCAGGCGTCCTGGATGCGGTCGCTGCGGCCGAGCTCGAACGCGAACGTTCGTCCCGGCTCGGGGTGCAGCACGAACTCCCCGCGCTCGTCGGTCACGTAGAGCGTCTGGCGCTCGGCGACGAGCGACTGGATCGAAGCGAAGAACACGCGCGCGTCGGCGGTGGCGACGACGACGCCGAGCGGGCCGCCCGCGTCGTCGTGCAGCGCCGCCGCGGCGCGGAGCACCGGGACGTGCGGCTCCTCGATGCGGCCGTGCTCGCGATGGAGCTCGATCGGCGAGAGGGAGGTCGCGCCGGGCGCGAGCGCGATCGCTTCGCGGAAGTACGGGCGGCCGGACTCGTCCTGGAGCTCCGCGGCCTCGCGCATCCCGTCGGCGCCGCGCTCGACCCGCACCAGCTCGCGGCCGTCGCCGCCGATCAGGCGCAGCTGGAGGTAGGCCGGACGCGCGCCCATCAGCGCGCGGAACGTCGCAGCGAGGCGCCGGCGCGCGCCGTCGGAGGCCTCGCCGTCTTCGGGCGCCTCGGCGCGGCGCACCGCCGACGCGAGCACCGGCGTCCGGGACAGGAAGCGGACGTCGTGCAGCAGCGTCGCGACCGCGTCCTCGAGGTGGCGCGCGAGCACGCGCCCCTCGTCGTCGAGGTCGCCGAGCAGCCGCTCCTCGAGCGCGGCCGAGAACTGCGCGTACGTCGCGACGCCGACCACCGCGCCGGCGAGCAGCGAGAGCCCGACGCAGACGAGGCTCAGCCTCGCGCCGACACCGAAGCGCACGCCCGCGGGCCCCGACCTCACCCCCACGTCCCCGTCAGCCTCCTCGAAGCGCCTCCCGCATCGCGCGCAGCTCGCCCGGCACGTCCGGTCCCATCGGCGCGTACACGAGCTCGGCGACGCCCTGCGCCTCGAATGCGGCGAGCCGCTCGCGCAGCTGATCCGGCGTGCCGGTGAAGGTGGTGGCGCCGAGCGCGGGGTGCAGGTGCCGGCGGTCGCGCTCGGTGAGCTCGAAGATGTGTCCCTCGTGCACGTGCAGGTGGCGCAGCTCGGGCGCGAAGCGCTCGATCTCCTCGCGCCAGCCGGCGCCGCCGGGCAGCGCGTCGACGGCGTCGGCCCCGCCGGCCTGGTAGGTGCCGTGGTAGATCACCGCGATCGCCGGTCCGATCGCGTCGAGCACGCGCGGCGACTCGAGCGTCTCGCCGCTTCGCAGCACCGTGCCGAACGCGAGTAGCGCCGCGTCGCGCACGCCCGGCGGGATCAGGCCGGCGCAGATCACGCCGTCGCCGATCTCGTTCGCGATCGCGACGCCGCGCGGCCCGTTCGCCGCGACCCACAGCGGCACGTCGATCGGCCGCTTCGCGATCACGCCGGCCGGATGGATCATTCGACACGTGGCGCCGTCGACGACGGCGTCGTCGCCGCGCAGCAGCGCGCGCAGCGCCGTCACGTAGTCGCGCAGCTCCTGCCAGCGCATCGCCGGCTGGCCGAAGAGCGCGCGGCCGGTGAAGCCGGTGCCGAGCGCGACGGCGAGCCGGCCGGGCGCGAGCGCCTCGACCGAGCCGACCGCGGCCGCGGTCGCGACGACGTGACGCAGACTCGGCACGAGCACCGCGGTGCCGACGCCGATGCGCCGCGTGCGCTCGACGCTGCGCGCGATCGCGACCCAGACGTCGCCGTAGAGCGCCGGCGAGTCGTAGAACCAGGCGCGGTGGTAGCCGAGCTCCTCGGCGAGCTCGGCGATCTCGGGTGCGTTCGGAGCGGGCACGATCCCGCACGAGAGGCGCATCAGGCCGGCTCCCGCAGCACGCGCAGCGCGTTGCCGCGCAGGAACTTCGGCCACACCTCGTCCTCGAAGGGCACGTCCGGAAGCTCACGGAAGATGCGCTCGAGCGTGAGGCCCATCGGCCAGTAGCCGGCGTAGAGAACCTTGTCGGCGCCGCGCGTGTTCGCGTAGTCGACGATCGCCTTCGGGTAGTGCTTCGGCGCGAACGCGCTCGTCGAGTAGTAGAGGTTCGGCCACTTCAGCATCAGCTTGACGGCCAGCTCCTCCCACGGCTCGCAGCCGTGCCGGAACACGAACTTGAGCTCCGGGAAGTACCAGCACACCTCGTCGACGTGCTGCACGAGCTGCGGGTACATCGGGACGCGCGGCCCGGGCACTCCGGCGCAGCAGAAGACCGCGATGTCGAGCTCGACGCACTTCGCGTAGATCGGGTAGAACTGCTTGTCGTTGATCGGCACCTGCGGCACGAGCCCGCACGGGAACGCGCCGACCGACGTGATGCCGAGCTCCTCGTGCTCGCGCACGATGCGCCGCACGCCCTCCATCGCCTGGTTCGGGTTCGCCTGGCCCTGCGGAACGAAGCGGTCGCGGTGCTGCTTCACCGCGCGCACCGTCACCGGGTCGTCGAGCGAGACGCCGAGCAGCGCCTTCTCGATGCCGTACTCGTCCATCTTCTCGAGCGTGAACTCGACGTAGTCGTCCCGCGAGTCGAGCTGCGGCACGTCCTTGAACATGTATTCGACCGGGAAGTCGAACTGCTCGAGGCTCTGCTTGTCGCGCAGCAGCGGCCGCATGAAGTCGTAGGTGGCCGGCTGGTCGCGGCGCGGGATCGCGAGCATCGTGTCGACGATGCCGACGTCGCGGGGCATGGGCATCGGGGATCCCTCCTGCGCGGCGACCGATGCTATCACGGCGCGCCGACGGCGGTCAGGCGGCGCGGCGCTCGAGGGCGGCGACGACCGCGTCGCGGCTCGGGCCGTGCTCGGCCGGGTCGCGCGCGTGGCGCCGCTCGTACGCGGCGAGGATGCGCCCGAGCAGGCGCGGGTCGCGCATCAGGTCGGCCGGCGGCTCGAGCAGGTTGAAGACGCGCATGAACGCGCGCAGCACCGCGACGTCCTCGCGCAGCGCCGGCAGGAAGCCGTCGCGCACGAGGCTGCGCAGCGTCGCGCGGGGGTCGACCGTGCCGTCGGGGCGCTGGGTGCGGAACGGGTCCTCGCCGCGCCGCTGCATCGCGGCGGCCTCGATCGCGTTGCGGTCGGAGACGCGCGCCGCCTCGTACCACGGCGCGATCTCGCGCGCGACGACGGCCTCGTACGCGAGCGCCTGTGCGCGGGCGTCGCGCGGGTGCGCGCGCACCGCGTCGGCGAGCCCGAACGCGCCGACCGCGGCGAGGCTGCAGCCGCGCCCGACGATCGGGTTGGTGTGCACGAGCGCGTCGCCGACGAGGGCGAGCCCCGGCGCGACCGGCTCGCCGTCCTCGAGCGGGAAGCGGCGCGCGTTCTCGAGCCCGTCCATCGCGGCGACGTCGGAGATCGGCGTCGCGACGTCGGGGTCGACCCACGGGCGCGTCGCCGGGAGCAGCGCCGCGAGCGCCGCGAAGCCGGGCCGGCGCAACGCGGCGCGCAGCGCGGCGTCGTCGGGGCTCGCCGCGAGCGTGATCGAGAAGGTGCGGCGGTCGCCGGGAAAGATCCCGTACTTCAGGTAGCCGAGGTCGGCGCCCATCGGCCCGTCGAGCACCGGCGCCACGGCGCCGGTGCGCAGCCGGTAGAAGCGCGACGCGTAGAAGATGCCGCAGGGCTCGCGCTCGACGCGCGGCGCCGATCCGCCCTGCGCCTCGAGCCAGCGCCCGACGCGGGTGTGGCGGCCGCTCGCGTCGACGACGAGGTCCGCGCCCAGCGTCTCGCCGCCGGCCAGGCGCACGCCGCGCACGCGCGGGCGCGGACCCGGGTCGGCGACGAGTCCGTCGGCGCGCGCGCCGACGCGCAGCGCGATGCCGGGCCGCCGCTCGCACCAGCGCCGCAGCGCCCACTCGAAGGTGGTGCGCCGGCACGCGAGCAGCGTGATCTCCTCGTCCTCGGGCACGAGGTCGGCGCCGGGCACGACCGCCGACGCGAGGTCGGCGAAGCGCAGGCGCTCGGCGCCGCACGCGAGCGCGAAGTCGAGCAGCTCCGGCAGGCGCTCGGCGAGCGCGTTGTGCAGCCGCGCGAGGAAGGCGTGCGAGTGGCGCGTCTGCGGCGAGCCGCGCCGCCGCCAGCGCCCGCCGGCGTCGGCCGGATCGCCGGGTGGCGTCGCCGGGTCGCTCTCGAGCACGACAACGCGGTGGCCGTCGCGCTCGAGCGCGGCGGCCGCGAGCAGCCCGGCGACGCTGCCGCCGACGACCGCGACGTCGAGCGGCCCGCTCGTGCCGTCGACCGCGACGTCGAGCGGCCCGCTCGTGGCGA
>CAZQYK010000571.1:0-5942 GCA_964597285.1 uncultured Spirochaetales bacterium | reverse complement strand
CGGCCTGCTCGACGAGGAGCGCTGCCGGCGCGCGATCGCCGAGTCGGTCGAGCTGCTGTTCCGCGGGCTCGCGGCGCGGGGGGCGTAGCGGCGGCGGAGAGGCGCGACGACGGCCCCCCGATCGGCGCGGTCGCTGGCCTTCGGCCTCACGGTCCTGACGATGGCGTATGCGATCGGACACGTCTCGGGCTGTCACCTGAACCCCGCGGTGTCGGTCGGCCTGTACGCCGGCGGGCGCTTCCCCGCCGCAGAGCTCGGGCCCTACGTGGCAGCCCAGCTGCTCGGCGCGATCGCCGCCGCCGCGGTGCTCTACCTGATCGCCAGCGGGCAGGCGGGCTTCGACGCGTCGGCCGCTCCGCTAGCCTCCTCGCCCGATGTACGGTCCGGATCAGGACGCCGAGAGAGGCGCGCGCCAGGGGCTGCTGAGCCGGCGCCAGCTGCTGCTCGGCGCCGCGGCCAGCGCGCTGCCGCTGGGGCTCCTCGGCTGCGGAGGCTCGGGACGCGACGGGACGCTCCTCGTCGGCGGGCTGCCGGTGACCTGCAATCTCACGCTGCCGGTCGCGTGCGCGGCGAAGGCGGCCCGCCACGCGGCCGCCGGCAGCGCCGCCCCGGGCGACGGATTCGCGTACGGCAAGTACAGCGGCTGGCCGGAGCTCAAGGAGTCGCTGATGGCGGGGAGGATCCAGGCGGCCTACATGCTGGCGCCGCTGGTGATGGACCTCGCCGACCGGGACATCCCGGTCAAGATCGTCTCGCTCGGCCATCGCTCGGGCGCCGTGATCATGGTGCGCACCGAGTCGCCGTACCGGAGCTTCCGCCAGCTCGCGGGCAAGCGCATCGCGATCCCGAGCCGCTTCGCGGTCGACTACCTGTTCCTGCGCAGGATGCTCGCGGAGGAGGCCATGGGCGCGGAAGAGGTCGAGATCATCGAGATGCCGCCGCCCGACATGCCCGCCGCCCTCTACGCCGACGCCGTCGACGCCTACTGCACCGGCGAGCCCTTCGGCGCCGCCGCCGAGCAGGCGGGCTATGCGCGGCCCCTGCGCCTGACCCGCGACGAGTGGCCCCGCTACATCTGCTGCGTCCTCACGGCGCGCGAGGAGCTGATCGAGGGCCGGCCCGAGCTGGTGCAGGACCTCGTCGACCACGTGCTGGGAGCGGGCGCCTGGCTGGACGCCGGGCCGGCGAACCGGGACAAGGCGGTGGCGATCGCCGCCGGCCGCGACTACTTCAACCAGGATCCCCGGATCCTCCAGTTCGTGATGGAGAACCCCAAGGACCGGGTGACCTACGGCGATCTGCGCATGATCCGCTCGGAGTTCGAGGAGCTGATGCAGCTCTCGCTCGCGGCGGGCACGATCGACCACGAGATCCCGTACGAACGCTATGTGGACGAGACCTTTGCGCGAAACGCACGGCCGGCCGCGATCACACTCTGACCCGGGCGCGCGGGCGCGCCGCATCGCGCTGCTGCTGCCGCTCCTCGCGGCGGCAGCTGCGACGGCGGCGGGCGACGCGGAGCTCCGGGCGGGCGCGTTCGACCCGCCCCGGAGCGCGCCCGATTTCTCGCTGCGCGGCTCCGACGGAGCGGAGCTCCGGCTCAGCCGGTTCCGGGGCAAGGTGGTGGTGCTGGGCTTCGGGTTCACCTCGTGTCCCGAGGTCTGTCCGACGACGCTCGCGGTGCTCGCGCGGGCGCGCAAGGCGCTGGGAGAGCAGGCGCGCGATCTCCAGGTCGTCTACGTCACCGTGGACCCGGATCGCGACACCGCCGAGCGGCTCCGGGAGTATCTCGGCGGCTTCGACCCGACCTTCGTCGGCGGCACCGGCAGCGCCGAGGAGCTGGCCGCGGTGCGCGAGGGCTACGGCGTCGCCGCCGCCCGGATCGCGTCGGGAGCCGGCGCCGGGTTCAGCCATTCCTCCTTCACCTACCTGATCGATCGCGACGGAGCCCTGCGCGCGCTGATGCCCTACGGAGCGTCGGCGGAGGACTACGCGCACGACGTGAGGGTCCTGCTGGAGCGGTGAGCACGTCCCGTCGCGTCGGCCGCCGGGTCGGGCTCGCGCTGGCGGGCCTGGCCGTCGTCACCGCCGCGTGGGCGGCGCTGGCGCCGATCCGCTCGGACTCGCGCGACGAGGTGTTCGAGATCCCGAACGGGACCTGGGCGCGGCGGATGGCGGGCGATCCGGTCGAGACGCTGCCCGACGAGATCTGGCTCACGTTGGGCATCCGCGACGTCCTCGTGCTCGAGAACCGCGACGACGTGCCCCAGGTCTTCGGGCCGACGCTCCTGATGCCCGGCCAGACCTTCCGCCTTCCGTTCGGCGTCGCCTCCCGCTATCCCTTCGTCTGCACCGCGCACGCGAGCGGGCAGATGACGGTCGTCGTCGAGCCGTATCCCGCGACGCCGTGGGCGCGGCTGCGCTGGCGGGTGAGCGAACTCCTGCGGACGTGGCGGCTGCGCGGCGGCGGAAGGAGCCCATGAGCCGGGAGCCCCTGAGCTGGATCCGACGGACGCTGCCGTCGCTGGTGGTGATGGCGCTGCTCGTCTGCGCCTGGTGGGGCGCGGTCGTCGCCACCGCGAGCGCGATCTTCCCGACGCCCTGGCAGGTGGTCACCGGCACGTTCGAGCTGGTCCGGGACGGCACGCTGTGGGACCACATCGGCGCGTCGCTCCTGCGCGTGGGCGCCGGGTTCCTGCTGGCCGCCTCCGTCGCGGTCCCGCTCGGCCTGTGGATGGGATGGGTGCGCGGCGCCTTCGACACGCTGAATCCGATCTTCCAGATCCTGCGCCCGATCTCGCCGATCGCCTGGATCCCGATCGCGATCCTCTGGTTCGGGGTGGGGAACGCCTCGCCGATCTACCTGATCTTCATCTCCTCCGTGTTCCCGATGATCGTGCAGACGACCTCCGGCGTGCACACGATCGAGCGGCGCTACCTGTGGGCGGCCGAGAACTTCGGCGTCTCGCGCCGGACGCTGTTCCGCCAGGTCGTGATCCCGGCGGTGCTGCCGCAGATCATCGTGGGGATGCGGATCGGCCTCGGCGTGGCCTGGCTCGTCGTCGTCGCCGCCGAGATGATCGCGCTGCGCTCGGGGCTCGGCTACCTGATCATGGACTCTCGCAATGCGGGCAACCGCTACGACCTGGTGATCGCCGGAATGATCATCATCGGCCTGATCGGGCTCCTGCTCGACGGCCTGATGCGCCTGCTCGAGGGCCTCGAGTCGGTGCGGTGGCGCTATGCCCGATAAGATCGAGGTCGAGGGACTGCGGAAGTCCTTCGCCACCGACGCCGGCGAGGTCGAGGTCGTCCGCGACGTGAGCTTCCGCGTCGCCGACGGCGAGTTCGTGGCGATCGTCGGGCCCTCGGGCTGCGGCAAGTCGACGCTGCTCGCGATCCTCGCCGGCTTCACGCGCCCCGACGCGGGGATCGTCCGCGTCGACGGCGTGGGGCGGAGCCAGCCAAGTCCGAAGGGCATCCTGATCTCGCAACACGGATCCGTGTTCCCGTGGCTCACCGTGCGGCAGAACCTGATGTTCGGGCTCGACGGCCGCCCGCACGCCGAGAGGCGGGCGCTGGCCAGCCGCTACGCCGCGATGGTGGGGCTCGAGGGGTTCGAGGATCGCTACCCGCACGAGCTGTCGGGGGGCATGGTGAAGCGGGTCGAGCTGGCGCGCGCGCTGGTCGTGAAGCCCGAGATCCTGTTCATGGACGAGCCCTTCTCGGCCCTCGACGCGCTGATCAGCCTGCGCGTCCGCAACGAGCTGCTGCGCATCCTCGCCGAGGAGCGCCACACCGTCGTGCTGATCACCCACGACGTCGAGGAGGCGATCCACCTGGCCGACCGGGTGATCGTGCTCTCACCCCGCCCCACTGCGATCCAGGCCT
The DNA here is from genome assembly GCA_964597285.1 of uncultured Spirochaetales bacterium. Lineage (GTDB taxonomy): Bacteria > Myxococcota_A > UBA9160 > UBA9160 > SMWR01 > JAHEJV01. Next base: position 2,051 of record CAZQYK010000571.1, on the reverse strand, counting down.
CGTTCGCGGTGACCCTTCCCCACCCGAGGGACGTGGCGAGCCCGCAGGTGCAGGCGCTCCGCGCGGCCGTGCTGCGCGAGCTGGGGGTGGACCGTCCGGGACCGGTCCGGCGCAGCGCCGCCGCGGCGCCGGGGCTGCGCGCCGCCGCCACTACCGGCGCAGACTCGGCGGACGTGCTGATCCTCGGCGGCGGCCCGGCCGGGGCGATCCTCGGTGCGTACCTCGCGCGCGCGGGCGTGGAGCACGTGATCCTCGACAAGGCGGTGCACCCGCGTCCACACGTCGGCGAGTCGCTCCTGTGCGCGACGACGCGCGTCTTCCAGGAGATCGGCTTCCTCGACGCGATCGAGAGCGGAAGCTTCGTCCGCAAGCACGGCGCCCTGTGGACCCACTGGGCCGAGGAGCGGCCGGTGGCGCTGCCCTTCGCGCCGATCCCCCACCTCGGCATCGAGCAGCCGTGGAGCTGGCACGTCGATCGCAGCCGCTTCGACCATGCGCTGCTGCGGCACGCCGGCGCGGAGGGCTCGCGCCTGCTCGAGGGGACGCACGTCGAGCGAGTCGAGCTCGACGACACCGGCCGGGCGGTGGGCGCCGTGGTGCGCGACGCAGACGGAAGCCGGCGGCTGCGGGCGCGCATCCTCGTCGACGCGACCGGGCGCAGCACGCTGCTCGGAAACCAGCTCCGGCTCAAGCGCACCGACCCGAGCTTCCGCCAGTTCGCAGTGCACGGCTGGTTCGAGGGGGTCGATCGCGGAGACTCCGACACCGCCGAGTGGATCCACCTCCACGTGCTGCGCGGCCCGCGCGCGTGGGCGTGGCAGATCCCGATCAGCGCGGCGGTGACCTCCGTCGGCGTCGTCTGCGAGGCGGCCGCGTTCCCGAAGGCGGGCTACGACCTCGACCGGTTCTTCGCCGAGGCGGTCGCCTCGAACCCGGCGCTCGCCCGGAGCCTGGTCGGCGCGCGGCCGCTGCACGCCCTGCAGCCCGAGGGCAACTACAGCTACGCGATGGAGCGCATCGCGGGCGACGGCTGGCTACTCGTCGGCGACGCGGCGCGCTTCGTCGACCCGCTCTTCTCGTCGGGTCTGTCGGTCGCGGCCGAGTCCGCGCGGACGGCGGCGGCCGCGATCCGCGCCGCCCTCGACGGCGGCGATACCTCGGCGCGCGCCTTCGAGGGCTACCAGCGCCACCTGCTCGCGGGCCTCGACGTCTGGCGGGAGTTCATCGCCCTCTACTACCGGCTCCCGCGCGCCTTCCTGGCGCTGCTCGCGGAACCGCGCGAGCGCGAGGTGCTGCGCGAGGTGCTCCAGGGCGACGTGTACGACGGAGACGCCGCTCCGGGCCTCGCGCGCCTGCGCGCCGAGATCGCCCGGATCGAGGCGGATCGCGCCCACCCGTGGCACCCGGAGACCGGCGGCTAGACCGAGGGCGGCTGCAGCGCGCGCCGGCGCAGGATCACGCGCGCGATCCGCGTACCGGAGACCTCGATCACCTCGACCTCGTAGCCGTCGAGCGCGACGCGGTCGCCGCGGCGCGGCGACCGCCCGAGGTGGTTGAAGACGAGCCCGCTCAGCGTGTCGCCGCGCTCGGCCGGCACCTCCCAGCCCGTCTCGCGGCAGAAGTCGATCACCTTGACGCGGCCGAAGGCCTCGTAGCCGTCGTCGCGCGCCACGATCGACTGCAGCTCCTCGCGGTCGTGCTCGTCGCGGATCTCGCCGACGAGCTCCTCGAGGATGTCCTCGGCGGTCACGAGGCCGCGCGTCACGCCGTGCTCGTCCTTGACGATCGCGAGGTGCGTGAAGCTGCGCTGCATGTCGGCGAGCAGCGGCAGGATCGGCTTGCGCTCGGGTACGCGCAGCACCGGCCGCAGGATGCCGCGCACGTCGCCGTCGCCCGAGCGCACGAGCCGGACGAGGTCCTTCATGTGGAGGACCCCGGAGAAGCGGTCGATCGTCTCCTCGTAGACCGGCACGCGCGTGAAGCGCTCCTCGAGCATCTGCTCGAGCAGCTGCTCGGCCGAGAGCTGCAGCGAGAGCGCGACGATCTCCGGG
>CAZQYK010000570.1:0-2657 GCA_964597285.1 uncultured Spirochaetales bacterium | reverse complement strand
CTTCGTCGCCGGCGTCTTCCGCGACCCGGCGGCCGGCGCGCACTACCGCGCGCTCTACGAGGCGCGCGCCGCGCTCTCCGCGCGCTTCGCCGGCGACGCGCCGCGGATCGTCGAGTACGACGACGGGATCGTCGCCTTCGCGACCGGCTTCCCGGCGCTCTCGGGCCTCGGCCTCGGTGCGGACCCCGAGGCGCTGCCGTGGGTCCGGAGCGGGCGCCTGCTGTGGCTGGCCTGGGAGCGCGGCTTCGACCACCTCGCGTCGCTGAACTACCTCGGCACCGGCGGCCTCGACGAGCGCTCGAGCTCCGACGAGATCCGCGCGGTGCTGAACGACACCTTCTTCCTGTCGCCCGAGGCGACCGCTCCCTTCGACTTCCGCGTCGTGCACGTCGCCGAGGACGCGTCGCTCGCGTTCGTGCGTTTCGCGCTGCGCCGCTGCCCGCCGGAGCCGGCCTTCCGCGCCTGCGCGAGCGGGCTCGCCTCTCGCTAGGCCGTTTCCGACGGCTCGGCCGGCAGCCGCACGCGGAACACGGTGCCCTTGCCGAGGTCCGACTCGACCTGGATCTCGCCGTCGTGGCTCGTGACGATCTGGTGCGCGATGCCGAGCCCGAGGCCGGTTCCGACACCGACGCCCTTGGTCGTGAAGAAGGGGTCGAAGATCCGGTCGATGATCTCGGGCGCGATGCCGCAGCCGTCGTCGGCGACCGAGACGACGACGTGGCCGCCGTCGGGCCGCGTCGCGACCAGCACGTTGCCACCGTCGTCGACCGCCTGCGCGGCGTTGATCACGAGGTTCAGGAACACCTGCTTGAGCTGCTGCGGCGCGCACGCGACCGACGGCAGGTCCTCGTCGTACTCGCGGCGCACGTGGACGCGGCCGCGCAGCTGCGACGACGCCACGTGCAGCGTGTCGTCGAGCAGCGCGTGCAGGTCGGTCGACTCGCGCGCGTCGCTTCCGGCGTGCGCGAAGCTCTTGACGCCGCGGACGATCTCGACCGCGCGATCGACGCCCTCGATCGACTCCTCGATCAGCTCGTCGCAGTCGCGCGCGATCTCCTCGAGCGGAGCGTCGGCGCCGGCGAGCGCGCGCGGGCGCAGCTGCTTCCAGTGCTCCTCGAGCTGCGAGAGGTTCGAGCGCACGAACGCGAGCGGGTTGTTGATTTCGTGCGCGATGCCGGCGGCGAGCTCGCCGACCGCGGCGAGCCGCCCCGACACGATCAGCCGGTTGCGCAGGTCCGCGACCTCGCGCAGGTCGCGCACGACGAGCACGCGGCCGATCGCGGCGCCGCCCGGGCCGAGCAGATCGGCCGCGCTGATCGCGACGGGCATCGGCTGCCCGCTCACGCCGCGCAGCTCGCCGCGCTCGGGCTCGCCCGGCCTCCACGTCAGCAGGCGGCCGACCGGGATTCCCTCGAGGCGCGCCACCGCGACGCCGCACATCCGCGCCAGGCCCTGGTTCGCGAGCCGGATGCGGCCGTCGGCGTGCAGCAGCGCGACGCCGTCGGGTAGCGCCTCGAGGATCTCGCCGGCGACGTGCGCGGCGGTGAGCGGCGAGTAGCCGATGCGCGCGCGCATCCACAGCAGCAGCAGCGCGAGCGGCCCGAAGAGCGCCGGCGCGAGCGGCGGGAACACGACGCCGAGCACCGGCAGCGCGACGTCGGTGACGGTGATCGACGCGGCCGGGACGCCGATCGCGAGCGCGATCCACAGCCGGCGCCGGCGCTCGACCGGCGAGAAGCGGCCCGAGGCGCGCCGCGCGATCGCGAGGCCGACGACGGTTCCGATCAGGTTCGACGCGTTGACCGCCGCGAAGAGCGGGCCCGGCGCGATGCCATGGCCCCAGCTCGCGGGCCGCATGCCGGCGACCACCCATGGCGTCGCGACGGCGAGCGCGAGCCCGAGCGCCGAGAGCGCTACGAGGCCCCGCAGCAGGCCGTCCACCCACGGCCCGTCGGGCCCGTCCGGGCGCCGGAACACCGCGAGGCAGAGCGGCCCGAGGAAGATCCAGCCGGGCGCCGACGCGCGCGCGATCCAGGTCGCTGCCTGCGGATCGGGCGCGAGGTGGTAGAGCAGCTGGCACGCGCCCCAGTACGCGAAGCCGAGCAGCCCGAGCGCCCGGATCCGGCCCTCGCGGCGCCCGTCGGGGTACGCGTAGATGCCGCCGGCGCACGCGGCGCAGGCGAGCACCGTCAGGACGATCAGCGCGAGGTAGAGGATCACCGGCGGCGGGCTCCGCAGCCCGCATCGGCGCCTCGCGCGGCCCGCTTGAAGCCGGGGGCGGGGCGGCCCTCAGGTGGCTCCGGCGAGCAGCTCGCCGGCCGCGGCCAGCGCCCGCTCGGGCGCGAGCCCGACCAGGCAGCGCTGGTCGCCGATCGGACACACCTTGCGCCCGCACGGTCGGCAGGCGACGTCCTCGAAGAGCACGCGCTGGCGCTCGAGCAGGTGCGCGGTGTGGCGCGGGTCGGTCGGGCCCATCAGCGTCACGACCGGCCGTCCGAGCGCGACCGCGACGTGGCGCGGGCCGGTGTCGTTCGTCAGCACCAGCGCCGCGCGCGCGACGATCGCGACGAAGACCTCGAGCGAGGGATCGGGCTCGAGCAGCGCGACGTGGCGCCCGCGGATCGCCTCGGACACGCGGCGCGCGATCGCGATCTCCT
>CAZQYK010000569.1:0-4104 GCA_964597285.1 uncultured Spirochaetales bacterium | reverse complement strand
CATCCGGTAGCGCGCGAACGGACCCATCGCGCGCGCGACCTCGGCGCTCGTCGCGTAGGCCTGGCCGCACATCACCGCGGTGATCGCCGCCGCCAGGTGGCGCCCCTCGTCGCTGTCGTAGGGCAGGCCGAACGACATCAGCAGCGCGCCGAGGTTCGCGTAGCCGAGGCCGAGCGGGCGGAACAGGTGGCTGTTGCGCGCGATCGCCTGGGTCGGGTAGTCCGCGTGGTCGACGAGGATCTCCTGCGCGAGGATCGTCAGCGCGGAGGCGCGTCGGAACGACGCGACGTCGAAGCGACCCTTCGCGTCGACGAACTTCATCAGGTTCAGGCTCGCCAGGTTGCAGGCCGTGTCGTCGAGGAACATGTACTCGGAGCAGGGATTGCTCGAGTTGATGCGCCCCGACGCCTTCACCGGATTCCAGCGGTTGATCGTCGTGTCGTACTGGATGCCCGGGTCGCCGCAGACGTGCGACGCGTCGGCCATCTCCTGCAGCAGCTCGCGCGCCCGCAGCGTCTCGGCGACCTCGCCGGTCGTGACGGCGCGGGTCTGCCAGTCGCGGCCGTCGAGTGCCGCCTGCATGAAGCCGTCGGTGACGCGCACCGAGTGGTTCGCGTTCTGGAAGAACACCGAGTCGTAGGCGCCGCCCGGCACGTTGAAGCCGCCGTCGTAGCCGGCGTCGATCAGCGACCAGGCCTTCTTCTCCTCGTCGGCCTTCGAGTGGATGAACTCGCGGATGTCGGGGTGGTCGACGTTGAGGATCACCATCTTCGCCGCCCGGCGCGTCTTGCCGCCCGACTTGACGACGCCGGCGAAGGAGTCGAAGCCGCGCATGAACGACACCGGCCCCGACGCGGTGCCGCCGCCGGCGAGGCGCTCCTTCGAGGAGCGGATGCGCGACAGGTTCGAGCCGGTGCCCGACCCGCCCTTGAAGAGCATCGCCTCGGTCTTCGCGAGGTCCATGATCGACTCCATCGTGTCGTCGACGGAGTTGATGAAGCACGCGCTCGCCTGCTGCGGCGTGTCGGCGACGCCGAGGTTGAACCACACCGGGCTGTTGAAGGCCATCCGCTGCGTCACGAGGATGTGCGTCAGCTCGTCGGCGAAGGCCTGCGAGTCGTCCGGCGTCGCGAAGTAGCCCGACGCGTCGCCCCACTCGCGGATGCGGCCGACGACGCGGGCGATCAGCTGCCGGACGCTGCGCTCGCGCTCGGGCGAGTCGAGGTGGCCGCGGAAGTACTTCGACACGACGACGTTCGTCGCGAGCTGCGACCAGCTCTTCGGGATCTCGACGTCGGTCTGCTCGAACACGACCTCGCCGCCCTCGCCGGAGATCTTCGCGCTGCGCAGCTCCCACTCCACCGCGGCGAACGGGTCCTCGCCGGCGCGGGTGAAGCTGCGCTCGATCGTCATCCCCACCGGCCGCTGCCGGCCTCCCGGACGCTTGTCGCCGACGGCGCGCAGGTGGCTCCGCTCGTCCGCCGCCGCCTTGTCCTTCGCGCGCGTCGCGCCCGCGTTGCCCGTGGTCCCCGTCGTGGAGTCCGTCGTGTTCATGAGACTCGCGATCCCTCCCGGGTTCTCTGGAGATTGTGTCCGGTCCGTCGACGGAGTGCTGGCTGCGCGCGGTTCGCGCGTCCGACACCGGTGGCAGCCGCCGACACCTCTCCCCACTCGCGGACGCGCGGCCACCACGCGCGCCCGCCTGGGATCGCCCCGGTCCCGGCGGTGACCCGACGCGACGGCCGCCGGTGGGCGACCGGCCGCCGGCGACGAGCGGCACGCGGTCCTGTCAGAACGACGGGCGCCGACGCCTCGCCGTTCCGCGTGTACCCCGAGCGCCGCTGGACACCGCCAATGTCGAAGGCACCGCCGAGATCGAAGGCGAGATTCCCCGGGGATGAGAGAGGCCCCAGAACGCCCGAGGCCCCCGAACGAGCACCAGGTCCTCCATCCCGGAGGCCCGCTCGCTTCCCTCTGCCGACCGCCTGTTTCTCGAACCCCCCCAGGCCGACAGAAGGACATGTCTCATCCCCGTTGCGCGGTTGTACTCCCGAGGTTCGAGGCCGTCAAGCGCCATTCCACAAAATCTGGTGGGTCAATCGGCACTGGCATACAAGCCCTTGAGCAGATTCACGATTCCGGCGCGCAACCGGCGCGCGGCGCCCGGGCCCGAGGTGGCCGGGGGCGCGGCTCGGGTTCGGCAACCCCTCGAAAACAAAGGGCTGACGGTCGATCAGCCGGCGCCCGGGTCCGGGAGCCCGGTGAAGCGGACGCCGATCCCCTCGGCGACCCGGTAGCGGACGTTCAGGCCGATCAGCAGCGCGGTCCACGCCTCGACGATCCGCGCGTTCCCGAGTGGCCCGCCGTCGACGTAGCGCAGGCCCGGAACGAGACCGCAGAGCTCCCCGACGCGCGCGCGCGCGGCCTTCGCGCCGGAGACGACGACGTCGCACTCGACGGGGTCGGGCAGGTGCTGGAGCCGGTGCGCCGAGACGTTCTGGAACGCCGAGACGACCTCGACGCCGTCGGGCACGAGCGATGCGACGAGCTCGGCGCACGAGCCCTGCCAGACCCCGAGCGTGCGCACCGCGCCGTCCCCGACCGCCGTCGCGAGCGGCACGCCCATCGAGACGACGATCTGGCCGGGCGCGAGGCGCTCGCGGATCGCCTTCAGCGTGCCGGCGGTGTGCTCGAACGGCACCGACAGGATCACGATGCCGGCGCCGGCCGCGGCGTCGCCGTTCTCGAGGCCCTCGACCTCGGCGCCGGGCACCTGCTTCGCGACGTCCTCGGCCGCACGCTCGGCGCGCTCGCGCACGCGCGATCCGATCGCGACGCGGCGCGCGGCCGCGCAGAAGCGCAGCGCGAGCCCGAGGCCCTGGTCTCCGGTCCCACCGAGGATTGCGATCGTCTCGGACATGCTCGTCTCCACTCGGGTCTCCGCCGGATCGGGCGCGGGCGGCGCGCCGGCGCCGCACGTCTAGAATGGCCGGGCATGGCGGAGCCCGGCGCAGCGTACCTGCCGACGGAGATCGCGCAACGCGACGCGCGCTCCCTCGCGATCCGCTGGTCCGACGGCGTGCAGAGCGTGATCGACGTGCGCGCGCTGCGGCTCGCGTGCGGCTGCGCGTCGTGCGTCGACGAGTGGACCGGCGAGGAGCGCCTCGACGCCTCGGCCATCCCCGACGACGTGCACCCGCTGCGCATCCAGCCGGTCGGCCGCTACGCGATCCAGATCGAGTGGAGCGACGGGCACGCGACCGGGATCTACCCGTACCGCCGGCTGCGCGAGCTGGCCGGAGACTGAGTGCAAGCGAGCGAGCGAAGCCGAGCGGAGTCGAGCAGTGGCCTCCGCGATCGGGCTGCGACCGGAACGCCCGCGCAGCCGAACCTCCCCCAGGCGCCGCCGCTCACGGTTCGAGCCCGTCGAGGAACGCGCGCAGCGCGGCGTCGAAGGCCTTCGGCGCGGCGAGGTTGACGACGTGGCCCGCGCGCGGGATCTCGACCAGGCGCGCGCGCGGCGCCGCGGCGGCGAGCGCGCGGCCGGCGGCGAGCGAGCCGGGGTCTTCGCCGCCGGCGACGACGAGCGCCGGCGCGTCGAGCGCGGCGAGCCGGGCGCCGAAGGTCTCGGGCTCCGGCAGCGCGGCGAGCGCACCGCGCAGCGTCAGCGCGAGGCCGTGCGGCGGATGCTCGAGGAAACCCTGCCGGACGAGCGCCGCGCCGCGGGCGTCGAGGCCCGAGTCGGCGCCCCAGACGAAGCGCTCGCCCGCCGCCTCGAGCCCGTCGCGCTCGATCGCGTCGGCGAACGCGGCGGCGACGCGCGCGAACCCGCCGCCGACCGCGGCACGCCGCGACGCCGGGAACGACGCGAGCACGACGCCGCGCACGCGCTCGGGCCGCGCCGCGGCGAACGCGAGCGACGCGGCGGCGCCGAGCGACAGGCCTCCGACGACCGCGCGCTCCGAGCCGGCGCGGTCGAGCACGCGCCCGACGTCGGACGCGAGCGCGTCGAGCGTGTAAGCGGCCGGGTCGGGCGGCGCGCCGCTGCGCGCGTGGCCGCGCGCGTCCCAGGTCGCGACGCGGTACGCGTCGGCCAGCGCGTCG
>CAZQYK010000568.1:0-3088 GCA_964597285.1 uncultured Spirochaetales bacterium | reverse complement strand
GGCGCGCCCGCTCGGCGACACCCGCGAGCGCGACGAGGTAGACGACGAGCCCGACGAGCCCGAGCGCGCCGAAGCTCATCGCGCGTCGTCGGACGGCTCGCGGTCCGCCACCTCCACGCCGAGCCACACCCAGGCGTTCAGGATCGCGACGCCGACGTAGCAGACGAGCGCGACGACGACCCAGTCGGGCAGCCCGAGCCAGATCCGCGGCTCGGCGCCGGCGTCGCGATACCACGGGATCGAGACCGCGTACAGCGCGGCGATCACCGCGAGCAGCGCGCGGCGCCTCCAGCCCCCCGTCCCCTTCCGGCCCGCCGGCATGGCGCGATCCTAGTGGCTCGGCGCGCCCGCGACGAACGGGCCGCCTTCGCCGGACCGCTGGATCACGCGTCGCCTGAGCCGAAGAGCGACGGCTGGCGCGGGGGCTCGGGCGCCGGCTCGACGCAGCGCGAATCGTCGATCTCGACGCGGTTCACGCGCGGGCTCACCGGGTGGAAGCGCAGCGCGGCGTCCGACAGCGGGCGCAGCAAGGCCGAGACCCGCTCGGGGTCGCGCGCCGCGGGGTCGAGCCACGCGCCGTACGCCTCCGGCGGCAGGATCACCGGCACGCGCGGATGCAGCTCGCGCAGCCGGCCCGGCGCCTCCGCGGTCAGAAGGGTGCAGGTCTCGAGCCACTCGTCGTCGGGCGAGCGCCAGCGCTCCCAGCGCCCGGCGAGCCCGCGCGGGGCGCCGTCGACCGGAGCGATCCAGTAGGGCTGGCGGAAGTCGCCGCGCTGCGCCCACTCGTAGAAGCCGCTCGCCGGCACGAGACAACGCCGCTCGGCAAAGGCCGCGCGGAACGCCGCCTTGCTCGCCGCGGTCTCCGAGCGCGCGTTGATCCAGCGCGCGCCTTGCGCCGCGCTCTCGGCCCACGGCGGCACGAGCCCCCAGCGCAGCCACACCGCGCGTCGCTCCGGCCCGCTCTCCTCCGCCCGCACCGCGAGCACGTCCTGGCCCGGCGCGACGTTGTAGCGCGGCGCGCACTGCGGCGGCGCGTCGAGCCCGAAGCGGCGCGCGAGCTCCTCGGGGCTGGAGGTGAGGGCGAACCGGCCGCACATCGCAGCCACGAGGATCGGGGATCCTCGGGCCCCGCGCCGCCACGGCTCCGGTCCGGCCGAAGCGGGCCGCGCGGGAATCGGGGAACTCTGGGCAGTGCGCTTCTCCGGGCTGCCGGTCCGCTGCGCGCCGGCGCGACCGGCAGCGCGCCGGCAACGCGGGCACGCAAGACCGCGTCGCCGCGCACGCGAGGCGCGTCCGCTGCTCTTTCCGCCCCGCGCGCACGCTTCTTGCACCGCTGCACGGCACGGGGGTCTGCTTCCGCCGGGAGGAACCGAACGATGCGTGCACTTCGAGCGCCGGCGCTCGCCGCGCTGGCCTTCGCGGCCGGAGGGACGCTCGGCTGCTGGGCGATCCACGAGCGCAAGGCCGATCTCGACCGCACGCCGATCGTCAACACCGGAGCCGGTGCGACCGTCATCCGCCCCGGCCAGTCGCCGCCGCCGCACCCGGGCAACTACCACCCGCGCGAGGCCGGCTACGGCCAGGGCGCGGCGGTCCACCCGGCGGTCCCGCCGGCGCAGCCGACCGCGCCGTCGGGCGCGGCACCGGCCCCCGTTCCGGGCACCGCCACGCCGCCGCCGAACCCGTACGGCGTTCCGACGAGCGGCGTCGTCGCGCCGGGCGTGATGCAGCCCCCGCCCGAGTACGCGTCGAGCCGCGGCGCCGGCGCCGCGCCGCCTGGCGGCGACGGCGGCGGCATCCGCATGCTCGGCGGCGCAGAGACCGAGCAGACCCTGCACATTTCGGTGAACGAGGAGCCGCGCTGGCTCAAGTACGCGGCGCTTCCGTTCGCGATCGTCGCCGCGCCGTTCAAGTACGGCGCCGAGAAGATCCGCGGCGAGCCCGAGCCCGGGCCCGACGTTCCGCGTCTCGAGCACCAGCCGCGCCCTCAGCTCACTCCGCCGCCGGCGCCGGTCGACTACGAGACGGCGCGCCTGCGCGAGATGGAGCGCGAGCTCGCGCAGCGCCAGCCGCAGCCGAGCCCGCACGGCGCCCCGACGCCGACGCCGGGCGCAGCGACCCCGACGGCGCACGGCGCCCCGCCGCCGAACGCGAGCGGCTCTTCGATCGCCGACGAGCTCGCCGCGCTGCGCCACCGCACCGCGGCGTCGGCGCCGACGACCCCCTCGAGCGCGCCGGCGACGGCGCCGACGCCCGCTCCGGTGAGCCCCGCCCCCGCCGATCCGCGCCCTGGCGCCGCGCCGCTTGCGACCCCGACGGCTCCCCGCGCCGCCGGCCACGTCGACCGCGACGGGGACGGCCGCACCGACCACTGGATCGAGCGCACGGGCGATGCGATCGCACGCGAGCTCTTCGACGAGAACTTCGACGGCCGGCCCGACCGCATCCTCGTCTACGACCCGGCGACCCACGAGGTGGTCGCGATCGAAGAGGACGCCGACCACGACGGTCGCCTCGACGCGTGGACCACGCTGCGCGGTGGTCGGGTCGTCGGCCGGCGCGTCGACGGCGACGGCGACGGGCAGATCGACGCGTGGAGCTCGTACCGCGACGGCGCGATCACGCGTCTCGAGCGCGACACGAACGGCGACGGCTTCCGCGACCGCGTCGCCATCTACCGCGACGGCCGGCTCGTGCGCGAGGAGCGCGACGAGGACGGCGACGGGCGAACCGATCTCGTCAGCCACTACGGCGACGGCGAGCGCGTCGAACGCGTCGAGGAGGACAGCGACGGCGACGGCGTGATGGACGTCGTCTCGCACTACCGCGACGGGCGGCTCACGCGCCGCGAGGTGCTCGACGCCTCGGTGCTCGGCCTCGGCGGCCCCGACGCGACCGAGCACAACTAGTGCCGCGCACGCCGCTGCAGGGCCTGGCCTTCGTGCTCGGCTTCTGGCTCGCGCTGGCGCTCTCGCCCATCGGAGCGCGCGGCCAGGCGGCGGGAGCGACGCGCTCGGACTTCCCCGAGCTCGAGGCGGCGCTGCACCGCGGCGTCAATGCGGGGCGCGCCGAGCGTCACCTCGTCGCG
>CAZQYK010000567.1:0-3491 GCA_964597285.1 uncultured Spirochaetales bacterium | reverse complement strand
GACGCGCTCGCGCAGGCGCTAGGCCCCGAGCACCGCGCGGCGCTCCGAACCTGGCTCGAGCGCGCGCGCCTCGGCCACCCGCCGCGCGAGCCGGTCGAGGTGCTCGTGCACGGCCTCGCCGGCGAGCCGCGCTGGATCGAGCTGCTGCTGCGCCTCGACCGCGACGGCGGGCTCGACGGCGTCGGCCGCGACGTCACCGCGCGCCACCAGGGCGACGTGGAACGCACCGTCGTGTCGGCGATCGAGGACGCGTGGCGCCGCGACACGCCGCTCGAGTCGGCGCTGAACGCGCTGCTGCGCACGCTCGCGCAGGCGCTCGGCTGCGCGTACGCCGAGGCGTGGTGGCTCGATCCGCGCTACGAGGTGCTCCACGCCGGCGAGTGCTGGCACGCCGGCGGCGCCGACCTCGAGGCCTTCGCGCGCGGCTCGCGCGGGCGCAGCTTCGGCAAGGGCGTCGGACTCGCCGGGCGCGTGTTCGCCGAGGCCGCGCCAGTGCGCCTCGAAGACCTCGCGCGCGAGATCGACCCGCGCGTCGCGCGCCTCGCCGAGCCGGGGCCCTTCGCGGCGGCGATCGGGCTGCCGGTGCGCGCCGGCGAGCGGCTGCTCGGGGTCGTCGTGCTGCTGTCGCAGATGCCGCTCTCGGCGCCGGTCGAGTCGCACCGCCTCGAGCGCATCGGCGCCGAGCTCGGCCGCCTCGTCGAGCGCCGCCGCCGCGAGCGCGCCGCGCAGGGCAGCGAGGCGCGCAAGCAGGCGATGCTCGAGACGGCGCTCGACTGCGTGATCACGATCGACGCCGAGGGCCGCGTCACCGAGTTCAACCCGGCCGCCGAGAAGACCTTCGGCCGCAGCCGCGCCGAGGTGCTCGGCCGCTCGATGGTCGACCTGCTCGTGCCCGAGGACTACCGCGAGCGCCACCTCGCCGGCATCCGCCGCTGCCTCGGGCCCGGCGCCGAGCGGCCGACCGGCCGGCGCCTCGAGATCGAGGGCCTGCGCGCCGACGGCAGCCGCTTCCCGCTCGAGCTCTCGGTGACCTCGATCCACGTCGGCGACGCGCCGAGCTTCACCGCCTACCTGCGCGACATCACCGAGCGGCGCGAGATCGACCGGATGAAGGACGAGCTCGTGTCGATGGTGAGCCACGAGCTGCGCACGCCGCTGACGAGCATGCGCGGCTTCGTCGAGCTGCTGCTCGAGCGCGACTACCCGCCCGACGAGCAGCGCCACTTCCTCGGGATCGTCGAGACCGAGGTGAAGCGGCTCGGCAAGCTGATCGACGAGTTCCTCGACCTCCAGCGGCTCGAGGCCGGCGTGCTCGACTTCGCGTTCGAGCGCCAGGACCTGCGGCCGCTGCTCGAGGAGGCCGTCGAGATGTTCGCGCACACGAGCGAGGCGCACCGCTACGAGCTCGCGCTGCCCGACGCGCCCCTCGTCGTCGAGGCCGACGCCGATCGCGTGCGCCAGACGCTGCGCAACCTGATCTCGAACGCGACGAAGTACTCGCCCGAAGGCGGCGCGGTGACGGTCTCGGCCGCGGTCGACGGCGAGCGCGTGCGCGTCGGGGTGCGCGACACCGGCATCGGCATGGACGAGACCACCGTCGCGAAGCTCTTCACGCGCTTCTTCCGCGCCGACTCGAGCGAGACGCGCCGCATCGGCGGCACCGGCCTCGGTCTCGCGCTCGTGAAGCAGATCGTCGAGGGCCACGGCGGCCAGGTCGGCGTCACGAGCCGGCCCGGCGAGGGCAGCGAGTTCTCGTTCTGGCTGCCGCTCTGCGACCCCGCCTAGCTTCCCTCGCGCCTCTCTAGCGAAAGGACCGCTCGAAGAGCTCGTCGATCGCGCGGCGGCCGCCGTCGTCGAGGAAGCGCGTGCCGGTGCCGGTGAAGCGCGCCTGCGTGATCGTCGGCGTCGCGCTCTGCTCCCAGTCGTCGCCGGTCCAGCGGAACCAGCCCTCGCGCACCTGGTCGAAGACGTAGAGCGGCTTGTTGCAGAGCTTCGCGAACTCGGCGCCCCAGCCGGTGCCGCCCTTGACGGTGCCGTCCTCGAGGATGCGCCCGACGACGTACACCTCGAGCCCGTTGTTCACCTGGTGCCAGATGCTCTGCAGCACGCGGCGGAACAGGCGCGTGTCGCGGAACTCGCGGTGCATCAGCCGGCTCACGTAGGACAGGCTCACGTCGCCCTGCTTCAGCTCGGGCTCGGTGAGCACGCGGATGCCGCGCGTGCGCGCGTCCTTGTGGCCCTCGAAGGTGAAGTTCACCTCGGCGACGCCGTGGCGCTCGGCGGCGGCGCCGAAGGCCGCCTCGGCGCCGTTCGCGGCGCCGCTGAACAGGATGCACTCCTCGGGCTTCACGGGGTCCTCCGGGATCGGGGGCCGGGAGCTTGCAACAGCCCGGCGCCGCGCGCGAGCTCAGCCCGCCCCGCCCGCCGCCGCGCGCGCCGCGGCGAGCAGCTCGGCGTTGTCGGGCCGCACCTTGTAGTCGGGGTTCGCGTAGACCCAGCGGACCCGGCCGCCGGCGTCGACGAGGAAGACGCTCGGCACCGGCAGCTGGTGGTGACGCCGGCCCGACGCCTCCTCGAGGTCGATGCCATAGCCCTCGTACTGCTCGACGGTCTCGGGGTCGAGCTGGAACGCGATGCCGAACGCGCGCGCCGCGTCGAGCCCGGCGTCGGAGTAGACCGTGTAGCCGAGGTCCTCGACCTCGAGGCTCTGGAGCATCCGCTCCGGGCGGTCGGGGCTGATCGCGACGACCGGGAAGCCCAGCGACGCCAGCTCGTCCTCGACCTCGCGCAGCTTCCCGAGCTGCGTGTTGCAGTACGGTCACCAGCCGCCGCGGTAGAACACGAGCAGCGCGCCGCGCTCGCGCACCAGCTCGGCCAGGTCGACGCGCTCGCCGCCGACGCTGCGCACCGCGACCGACGGCACCGACGCGCCGACCGGGAGCGGCCGAACCGCCTCGGGCGACGGGTGCGCGCGCGGCCCGGCGGCCTCCTCCGGCGCGCAGGCGGCGGCCGCGAGCAGCGCGGCGAGAGCGAGGGCGGAGCGTCGCATGCCGCAATCCTACAGGAACGCCGGCCGCTCGCCGATCACGCCCGCCTCGCGCAGCCGCGCGAGCTCTTCGCGCGACAGGCCGAGCTCGCCGCCGAGCACCGCGTCGTTGTGCTGGCCGAGCGTCGGTGGCGGCGAGCGGTGCAGGCCCGGGCCCCAGCGCGAGAAGCGCAGCGGCAGGTTCGGGTACGGCGTCGGCCCGGTGACCGGGTGGTCGAGCGTCTGGAAGAAGCCGCGGTGCGCGAGCTGGGGGTTCGGGCCGAGGAAGTGCGCGTTGACGAGCGCCGCGGCCGGCACGCCGGCCGCGAGCAGCGCCGTCTCGGCGTCCGCGGCCGTGCGCTCGGCGCACCAGCCGGCGAGCTGCGCGTCGAGCGCGTCGTGCGCGGCGCGGCGCCCGGCCTCGCCGTCGAGTGCGGCGTCGCGCGCCCACGCCGGGTCGCCGAGC
>CAZQYK010000566.1:0-4295 GCA_964597285.1 uncultured Spirochaetales bacterium | reverse complement strand
AGAAGATGGGACCGACACCGTTCGTGGCGAAAAAGACCCATCCAGGCCGGCGAGCGGCGGCGCCGCTCGACGCCGGCCGCGGGCCCGATTGCGGTCAAGCGCTGCCGGCACGTTGCCGATACGCTGCGGCGGAGCGAGCGCGCACGCCGCGCGCGAGGAGGGGACGGACCGCGATGGAGCGCCGCCGCAGCCAGCGCCGCACGGGCCGCAGCATCGCTGCCGGCCTCGCGTGCGCGACGCTCGCGATCGCGGCGCTGCCGGCGTCGGCCGCGCGCGTGATGCAGGTGCGCGTCGGCGAGCACCCGACCTTCACGCGCGTCGTGTTCGAGCTCGACCGCGCCGCCGGCTACCAGGTGCTCCACACCGGTGGGCCCGAGCGGCCGGTGCTCGAGGTGCGCGTCGACGCCGAGACGCGGCCGCACGCGCTTGGCGCGAACGGCGACGTGCGAAAGCTCTCGATCGACGCCGGCCCGCGCGCCGTCGCGCGCATCGAGCTGCGAAAGCCGGGCCTGCGCCTCAAGGAGATGATGCTCTCGGATCCGCCGCGGATCGTGCTCGATCTGATGCGGTCCGAGGGTGCGACCGCCGCGACGGCGCCGAAGCCGAAGGTCGCGAAGCCCGCGCCCGAGGTCGCGAAGCCGGCGCCGGCGACCCCGAAGCCCGCGCCCGAGCCCGCGAAGCCGGCCGCCGAGACGGCGAAGCCGCCCGCCGAGACCGCGAAGCCGGCCGCGCAGACCGCGAAGCCAGAGCCGAAGCCCGCCGCCGAGACCGCGCAGCCCGCGCCGGCTCCGGCGACGCCGAGCCCGGCGACGAAGGCGATTCCGCCGACCGCCGCGGTCGAGCCGCAGCCGGCCGTCGAGCCGCCGGCCGACGCGGCGCCCGAGCCCTCCGAAGCGGAGCCCGCCGAGGCGAAGCCCGCGCATCCGCCGATCAGCCCCGCGCTGCCGAGCGGCGCGATGTCGCCGGCGCCGAAGCCGGTGCCGACCCCGGCCGCGCCGAAGGCGGTACCGCCGGCGGCGAGCGAGCCCGGCTGGCTCGAGCGCCTCTCCGGCTCGCTGTGGCTCGGCGGCGTCGCGCTGGCCGTGCTCGTGCTCGTCGTCGGCATCGTCGCGTGGCGGCGCCACCGCGCGCTGCCGAACGATCTCGACGTCGCGGCGATCGCCGAGGAAGTCGAGTCGGGCGCCGACGCGCACGGCGCGCCCGGCACCGCGGAGCGCGCCGACGCCGGCGCCGCCGGTGGCTCGCTCGAGAGCCTGTTCGACGCCAAGCCGCCGCAGCCGGCCGCGCCGACCGCGATGCGCCCGCCGCAGCCGGCACCCGCGCCGACGGCGATGCGCCCGCCGCAGCCGAAGATGGCACCGCTGCAACCGGCCGCCGCGCCGGCCCCGAAGCCCGCAGCGCCGCCGACGGCCGCGCCGGCCCCGAAGCCCGCCGCACCGCCGCCGCCCGCGGCTGCCGACGATCCGATGGAATCACTGTTCGACGACGAGCCCGACGGCGATCTCTCCGCCGCCGGCGCCTCCGAGGGGGAAGCCACGATGGACCCGAACATGGACCTGCCCGGCCAGCGCTCCGCGACTCCGCCGGCGATGCCGCCGAAGATGGGCGGCGCTGCGGCGCCGGGCCCCGACGTCGCGCGGCTGCTGCAGCAGCTCGAGCAGCGCATCCAGTCCCTCGAGGCCCGGCTCGACGACGTGAACGAGGCGCGCGAGAAGCTCGAGCGTCAGGTCGCCGCGCAGAGCGAGGAGCTGCGCGTGCAGCGCGCGGCGATCGCGCGCACCCAGCGCGCGCTGCGCACGATGAGCCGCGGCGAGGAAGAGAAGGCGACCGAGCCGGCGCTGCGCGACGGCGACCAGACGAAGACCCGCGTCAACGTGTGACGATGTCCGCCTGTCCGAGCGCGAGCGCCCCCCACGCGCCCGCGTACTGGCCGTCGGGCAGGAAGTGCGGCGACAGACCGTGGGCGACGCAGAGGGTGCCGAGGATCGCGTGGAGCGCGGGGCTCGCGACGAGCGTCGAGCCGCCGAACACGACGCGCTCGACGCCGGCGCGCAGCGCGAGCCCGGCGCAGATCAGGCCGACGTTCTCGCCGACGAGGCCGAGGACCGCGTGCGCGAGGTCGGCCGGCTCCGGCGCCGGCGCGCCGGCGCGCGCGAGCTTCGCGAACGACGACGCATTGAGGTCGCCCGGCAGCGGGAGGTCGCCGTGCGGGTAGACGTCGGCGACGCGCAGGTCGACGCGGCCGCGGTCGCCGCGCTCGGCCGCGCGCACGATCTCGTCGTAGTCGCGCAGGCCCGCGAGCGCCGCGCCGAGTCCGACGACGGTGCCGCCGCCGAGCGCGCTGCCGCCAACGCGCGTCGCGGCGCCCGGCTCGACGAGCAGCGCCGACGTCCCGGTGCCGACCGACACGAGCAGGAAGCGCTCGGCCGCGACCGCGTCGCGCGCGAGCAGCGCGCGCGCCCCTTCGGCCCACGCGTCGAACTCGGCGACGCGCACGCACGGCGTGCCGTCGAGCCGGTCGGTGAGGCGCGCGGCGCCGCCGCCGGTGAGCGCCACGCGCGCGACGCCGAGCGCGCGCAGCCGCGCCGCGAGCGCGTCGAGCGCGGCGGCCGGCAGCGACTCGGCGATCGCCTCGCCGCCCGCGCGGCGCAGCACGAGCTTCGCGAGCGTCGCGCCGACGTCGACGCCGGCCGCGCGCGCGGCGTCGGGGCTGTGACGGCGGGGTCGATCCACGTTCGCGTCGCCTCGGCGGGGGGCCGCTGAAATGTACACGCGTCACTACGGGCTGCGGGAGAAGCCCTTCTCGCTGACGCCGGACCCCCGCTACCTCTACCTCTCGGCGTCGCACCGCGAGGCGCTCGCGCACGTTCTCTACGGCATCGAGCAGGGCGAGGGCTTCATCGCGGTGACCGGCGAGGTCGGCACCGGCAAGACGACGCTGTGCCGCACCGTGCTCGACCGGCTCGGGCCCGAGGTCGAGGTCGCCTACCTCTTCAACCCGCGCCTCGACGGGCTCGAGCTGCTGCAGGCGATCCACCGCGAGCTCGGGCTGCCGAGCGACGGGTCGCGCGCGCAGCTGCTCGACCGGTTGAACCGCTTCGTGCTCGAGTCGAGCCGGCGCGGGCGCCGCGTGCTGATCCTCGTCGACGAGGCGCAGAACCTGCCGGTCGCGACGCTCGAGGAGCTGCGGATGCTCTCGAACCTCGAGACCTCGACCGAGAAGCTGCTCCAGATCCTGCTCTTCGGACAGCCCGAGCTCGACGCGCTGCTCGACTCGAACGAGCTGCGCCAGCTGCGCCAGCGCATCGGCGTGCGCTGGCGGCTCGAGCCGCTCGCGGCGCCCGAGGCCGGCGACTACGTGCGCCACCGGCTGCGCGTCGCGGCCGGCGCCGAGACGGAGCTCTTCTCGCCGGCGGCGCTGCGCGAGCTGCGGCGCCGCTCGCGCGGCGTCCCGCGCCTCGTGAACCTGCTCGCGGACCGGGCCCTCCTCGCCGGCTATGCTGACCGCTCGCGCCGCGTCGAGCGCGTCCACGTCGGGCGCGCCGTGCGGGAGATCCTGGCGGCGCGGCAGCGCCGGCGCGGGCCGGCGCCCCGCTGGCGCCGGGTCGGCGGAGGCGGCGGCGGCCGCCCCGAGAGGTCCGAGTGAGCACGATCCTGAAGGCCCTGCGGCGGCTCGAGGAGGAGAAGGCGGCGGCCGCCGACGGCCGGCCGCTCCGCGAGCAGGTCGCGAGCGGCCCGAGCCGCGACGGCGGCTCCGGCGGCGGGCGCCGCTGGGCGACCTTCGCCGCGGCGCTGCTGCTCGGCCTCGGCGCCGGCGGCGCGGCGCTGTGGTGGCTCGGGCAGCCGGGCGCCGAGGGGACCGCGCCGGTCGCGACGGCGCCGGCGCCGCGGGCCGAGGCGGCCGTCGGGGTCGACGACGCCGCGGGCCCGGTGCCCGAGATCGGACCGCCGCCGGTCGCGTTCGCGTCCGAGGTCGAGATCGTGCCGCGCCCGGCGCGCCAGCCGCGGATCGCCGACGCCGATCCGATCTCGCCGAGCGCCGCGGAGAAGCCGGGATCGCGCCGGCCGGTGGAGTCGTCGTCGGCGGCCGCCCGCGCGCGCGCCGCCGCGCTCGCGCGCGCCGAGGCGATCGAGTCGCAGCGCGCACAGGCGATGGCTTCGCAGCGCGTCGAGTCGCTCGCGGCGGCGGCGCCGGAGCCCGCGGCGGCGCCGCGCGAGATCGCCGCGGCGCCGCCCGCGCCGGAGCCCGCGCCCGCGGTCGCTCCGACGCCGGCGCCCGCACCCGTCGCTCCGGC
>CAZQYK010000565.1:0-9397 GCA_964597285.1 uncultured Spirochaetales bacterium | reverse complement strand
GCTTCCGCCTCGGCGGCTTCCCGCTCGGCTTCTGGTTCGCGCAGCAGGGCTCGATCTACGTCTTCGTCGCGCTGATCGCGGCCTATGCGGTCTGGATGGACCGGATCGACCGCCGCCACGGCGAGGCCGGCGGCGAGCGCCCGGAGGCCGACGAGCGCGACTGATGGGCATCCGCGCCTGGACCTTCTGGATCGTCGGGCTCTCGTTCGCGCTCTACCTGGGCATCGCGTGGTGGACGCGCGTGCGCTCGACCTCGGGCTTCTACGTCGCCGGCCGCGGCGTGCCGCCGCTCGCGAACGGCATGGCCACCGGCGCCGACTGGATGAGCGCGGCGTCGTTCATCTCGATGGCCGGGCTCGTGTCCTTCATGGGCTACACGGGCGCGATCTACCTGATGGGCTGGACCGGCGGCTACGTGCTGCTCGCGCTGCTGCTGGCGCCGTACCTGCGCAAGTACGGCAAGTTCACGGTGCCGGAGTTCGTCGGCGACCGCTTCGACTCGCAGACGGCGCGCGTCGTCGCGGTGTTCTGCGCGATCTTCGTGTCCTTCACCTACGTCGCCGGACAGATGCGCGGCGTCGGCGTCGTGTTCTCGCGCTTCCTCGAGGTCGACGTCGACGTCGGCGTCGCGATCGGCGTCGTGCTGGTCTTCTTCTACGCGGTGATGGGCGGGATGCGCGGCATCACCTACACCCAGGTCGCGCAGTACTGCGTGCTGATCGTCGCGTACCTGGTGCCGGCGGCGGCGATCTCGTGGAAGCTCACCGGCAACCCGATTCCGCAGCTCGGCTTCGGCGGAACGCTCGAGGGCGGCGAACGCGCCGGCATGTTCCTGCTCGAGGCGCTCGACGCGATCCACCGCGACCTCGGGCTCCCCGAGTACACGGCGGCGTGGGCGCCCGGCAAGAAGGGCATGCTGGACGTCTTCGCGATCACGCTCGCGCTGATGGTCGGCACCGCCGGCCTGCCGCACGTGCTGATCCGCTTCTACACGGTGCCGTCGGCGCGCGCGGCGCGCTGGAGCGCGATGTGGGCGCTGATCTTCATCGCGCTGCTCTACACGACCGCGCCGGCCGTCGCGGCGTTCGCGCGCGTCAACCTGATCGAGACGCTGCACGGCAAGCCGCGCGCCGAGGCGCCGGCGTGGTTCGACCACTGGGAGCAGACGGGGCTCGTCGCGTTCACCGACCTCGATGGCGACGGCCGCATCCGCTACTCCGGCGACCCGGAGACGAACGAGCTGCAGGTCGACCGCGACATCATGGTGCTCGCGAACCCGGAGATCGCCGAGCTGCCGCCCTGGGTCGTCGCGCTCGTCGCGGCCGGCGGCCTCGCGGCGGCGCTCTCGACCGCGGCGGGCCTGCTGCTCGTGATCGCGTCGGCGATCTCGCACGACCTGCTGAAGTCGATCGTCTGGCGCGACCTGAGCCCCGACGCGGAGCTGCGCGTCGCGCGCGTCGCGGCCGGCGTCGCGGTGCTCGTCGCCGGCCTGTTCGGCATCTACCCGCCCGGATTCGTCGCGCAGGTGGTCGCCTTCGCGTTCGGGCTCGCGGCGGCGAGCTTCTTTCCGGTGCTCGTGCTCGGCGTCTTCGACGCGCGCACGACGAAGCAGGGCGCGATCGCCGGGATGCTGACCGGGATCGGCTTCACGGCCGCCTACATCGTCTGGTTCCGCTTCGTGCGGCCCGAAGCCGGTGCCGACGCGTGGTGGCTCGGGATCAGCCCGGAGGGCATCGGCGCGGTCGGGATGCTCGCGAACTTCGCCGTCGCGATCGTCGTGAGCCGCCTCACGCCGCCGCCGCCCGAGCGCGTCGTGCGCCTGGTCGAGGAGATCCGGCGGCCGTAGCGGCGACGCCCGGCGTTCCGCTACCCCTCCGGTCGCGATGCCCCCCTCCGACGCCGACCTGCCGCCGTACCCGACCGCGCGGATCCTCGCGGCCCCGTTCCCGGAGCGCGTGCGCCTCGTCTGCCGCAGCTGGGCCGCGCAGGTGGCGCCGAACCCGCCCGCGGTGCTCGCGCTCTACTGGGCGAAGTACCTGCTCGTCTTCATCGGCGGCTGGGCCTTCTTCGTGTCCTTCGACGCCGGGCACCCGGGCCTCGCTGCGCCGCTCGAGTGGGCCACCACCGACTCCGCCTTCTTCAAGGCGATCGCGTGGTCGATCTTCTACGAGCTCACCGGCATGGGCTGCTCGTGGGGCCCGATGAACGCGCGCTTCAAGCCGATGTGCGGCGGCTTCCGCCACTTCCTGCGCCCCGGCACGACCAAGCTCCCGCTCTTCCCGGGCCTGCCGCTGCTCGGCGGGATCCGCCGCAGCTGGCTCGACGTCGCGCTCTACGCGGCGACCCAGCTGCTGCTGCTGCGCGCGCTCGTGGCGCCGGAGATCGCGCCGGCGATGCTGCTGCCGGTCGCGCTGCTGATCCCGCTGCTCGGCATCGCCGACAAGACGCTCTTCCTCGCGGCCCGCGCCGAGCACTACTGGGTCGCGCTCGTCGCGCTCGTCGCCGCGGGCGCCGGCGGCCCGTGGATCGCCGCGTGCAAGGTCGTGTGGTGCTTCATCTGGTTCTGGGCCGCGACCTCGAAGCTCAACCACCACTTCCCGTCCGTGATCATGTTCATGATGAACAACGGGCCCTTCTTCCCGAAGTTCCTGAAGCGGCGCCTGTTCGCGGACTTCCCCGACGACCTGCGCCCGTCGCGGATGGCCGCGACGATGGCGCACTTCGGCACGCTCACCGAGTACTCGATCCCGGTGCTGCTGCTGCTCGCGAGCTCGAACGAGGTCGCGACGCTGCTCGTGCTGTGCCTGATGACCAGCTTCCACGGCTTCATCGCGCTGAACAATCCGAACGGCATGCCCATCGAGTGGAACCTCCTGATGATCTACGGCGGCTGGTTCCTGTTCGGCGCCCACCCGGAGGCGACCGTGCTCGCGGTCGGTGCGCAGCCCATGCTGCTCGCCTTCCTGCTCTTCTGGCTGGTCGCGGTGCCGGCCACCGGGAACCTCGTGCCGTCGCGCGTCTCGTTCCTGCTGTCGATGCGCTACTACGCCGGGAACTGGGCCTACAACATCTGGCTCGTTCGCAAGGACGCGCTCGGCAAGCTCGAGCGGCTCGAGAAGTGTGCCGGTACGATGCGCCAGCAGCTCGAGGCGATGCTGCCGGACCCCGACCTGGTCGAGACGGCCTGCGCGATGTCGCTCTCGTCGCGCTTCATGCACCTCGAGGGCCGCCCGCTGCTCGAGGCGCTGCCGCACGCGGCGGTCGACTTCGACGACTACGAGTGGATGGACGGCGAGGTCTTCGGCGGCATGGTGATCGGCTGGAACTTCGGCGACGGACACCTGAACGGCGCACAGCTGCTCGACGCGGTGCAGCGCCAGTGCGGCTTCGCGCCCGGCGAGTGCCGCGTCGTGATGGTCGAGTCGCAGCCGCTCCTCGGGCCTGCGATGCGCTGGCGCGTCGCCGACGCGGCGACGGGCACGATCGCCGAGGGCGAGACCGAGATCGGGCCGATGCGACGGCTGCCGCCGTGGCCCACTGGCGAGCACGCCGTGGCGCTGGCGCGCGGGCGCACGGCGGCCGCAGCCGGCTAGGCTCGCGGCCGTGGGGGAGGGCGACCTCGATGCGGTCGTGATCGGCTCGGGCCCGAACGGGCTCGCGGCCGCGATCGCGCTCGCGCGCGCCGGCGCGGCGACGCGGGTCGTCGAGGCGGCCGACGAGATCGGCGGCGGCACGCGCAGCGCCGAGCTGACGCTGCCCGGCTTCGTGCACGACGTCTGCTCCGCGGTTCACCCGATGGGTGCGCTCTCGCCCTTCTTCCGGACGCTTCCGCTCGAGGAGCACGGGCTCGAGTGGCTGCGGCCGGCGGCGTCGGTCGCGCACCCGCTGCCGGGCGGCGATGCGGTGCTCGTGTACCGCTCGGTCGAGCGCACCGCGGCCGGGCTCGGCGGCGACGCGACGGCCTACCGCCGCCTGGTCGGACCGTTCCCGGAGCGCGGCCACGACCTGCTCGCCGACGTGCTCGCGCCGCTTCGCGTGCCCGCGCACCCGATCCTGATGCTGCGCTTCGGGCTGCGCGCGATCTTCTCGGCGAACCGTCTCGCGCGGCTCGCGTTCCGCGAGGAGCGGGCGCGCGCGCTGCTCGCCGGCAGCGCGGCGCCCTCGATCCTGCCGCTCGGCCAGCCGCTGACCGCCGCGATCGGCGTGCTCTTCGCGGCCACCGCGCACGTCGACGACTGGCCGGTCGCGCGCGGCGGGTCGGCGGCCATCGCGCGCGCGCTCGCCGCGCACTTCGAGAGCCTCGGCGGCCGAATCGAGACCGGCCGCCGCGTCGAGCGCCTCGCCGACCTGCCCGACGCGCGCGTCGTGCTCTTCGACACCGCCCCGAACGGACTGTTGCGCATCGCCGGCGACGCGCTGCCGGACGGCTACCGCCGCCGCATCGGCCGCTTCCGCTACGGCCCCGGCGTCTTCAAGCTCGACTGGGCGCTCGACGGGCCGATCCCGTGGCGCGATCCGCGCTGCCTCGAGGCCTCGACGGTGCACGTCGGCGGCACGCTCGACGAGATCTGCGCGTCGGAGCGCGACATGTACCGCGGCCGCCACGCCGAGCGCCCGTTCCTGATCCTCTGCCAGCAGAGCCAGCTCGACCCGTCGCGCGCGCCCGCGGGCCGCCACACCGGCTACGCCTACTGCCACGTGCCGCACGGCTCGACGCTCGACAGGACCGAGGCGATCGAGGCGCAGGTCGAGCGCTTCGCGCCGGGCTTCCGCGACCGCATCCTCGCGCGCCACGCGATGAGCACCGAGTGGCTCGAGCGCTACAACCCGAACTACGTCGGCGGCGCGATCACCGGCGGCGCCGCCGACGCGCTCCAGCTCTGGACGCGACCGGTGGCGCGGCTCGACCCCTACGCGACGCCGAACCCGCGCCTGTTCCTCTGCTCCGCGTCGACGCCGCCGGGCGGCGGCGTGCACGGCATGTGCGGCTACTGGGCCGCACGCTCGGCGCTGCGCCGCCTCGGGATCGCCCCGGCCGTGTAGAATGTCCTTTCCCCGGCGCGGCCGGGGAAAGGAGGGCCCGATGCAGCAGCTCTCGGGGATGGACGCGTCCTTCCTCTACTTCGAGACGCGCAACGCGCCGACCCACATCGGGTCGTTCGCGATCTACGACCAGGGCACCGCGCCCGGCGGGCGGGTCACGTTCAAGGGGATCCTCGCGAACGTCGAGCGCCGGCTGCACCTCGCGCGCTGCTTCCGGCAGAAGCTCGTCAAGGTGCCGCTCGACCTCGACCATCCCTACTGGATCGAGGACGCCGACTTCGACCTCGAGTTCCACGTGCGCCACGTGGCGCTGCCGCAACCGGGCGACTGGCGCCAGCTCTGCATCCAGGCCGCGCGCATCCACGCGCGCCCGCTCGACCTCGCGCGCCCGCTGTGGGAGATGTACGTGATCGAGGGCCTCGACAACGTCGAGGGCGTCCCGCCGGGCGCGTTCGCGGTGCTGACGAAGATCCACCATGCGGCGATCGACGGCGTGTCCGGGGCCGAGCTCACCGGCGCGATCCACGACACGACCCCCGACGCCGAGCCGCCGCTGCCGCCGACGCCGTGGGTCGCCGAGCGCGAGCCGACGACGCTCGAGCTCGCCGCGCGCACGACGTGGAACAACGTCCAGAGCCCGTTCCGCTTCGTGCGCGTGATGGCGCAGACGGCGCCGGGGCTGATGAACCTGTTCCGCAGCTCGCCGGAGCGCGAGGTCGAGGGGTCGGGGCCGGCGCCGCGCACGCGCTTCAACGGCACCGTGTCGCCGCACCGCGTGATCGGCGGCCGCTCGTTCTCGCTGCAGGACATCCGCGACATCCGCAAGCGCGTGCCCGGCGCGACCGTCAACGACGTGATCCTCGCGGTGTGCTCCGGCGCGCTGCGCCGCTACCTCGTGGCCCACGACGAGCTCCCCGAGGAGTCGCTCGTCGCGATGGCGCCGATCTCGGTGCGCAGCGAGGACGAGTCCGGCAGCGCCGGCAACAAGGTCTCGATGATGTCGGTGACGCTCTTCAGCGACGAGTCCGTGCCGCTCGAGCGCCTGCGCAAGGTGCACCGCGGCACGCGCGCGTCGAAGGCGACGGCCGAGGCGGTCGGCGCCCGGACGCTGACGGACGTCTCGCAGTTCGTCCCGGGCGCGCTCGCCGGCCTCGCGGCGCGGCTCTACACGCGCCTCGGCCTCGCGAACGCGGTGCGGCCCTTCCTGAACACCGTGATCACGAACGTTCCCGGGCCGCAGATCCCGCTCTACTTCAGCGGCTCGCGGATGGTCGGCTTCTACGGCATGGGTCCGGTGATGGACGGCATGGGCCTGATCCACCCGGTGTTCAGCTACTCGGGGCGCATCAGCATCTCGTTCACCGCGTGCCGCGACATGCTGCCGGACCCGGCCTTCTACGCCGAGTGCCTGCAGGCCGCCTTCGACGAGCTGCGCGAAGCGGCCGAGGCGGCGGCGCCCTAGGGCGGTGCCCAGGCCGAAGACGCGAGGTCGCGCCAGCGCCGTCCAAGAGGGCTGGTTAGGGATGAGCCTCGCCTCGGTCGAGGCCGTGCGCTGAGTCCACTCAGGCGGGCGCGGACGCGAGACGCGTACGGCGGCGGCGCCCATCCCCCGGCACCTCGTCCGGGCTGAGCAGTCCTCGCCTCCGCCAGCCCTCCGCCAACAGCCAGCACCGCGCCCGCGCGACCGGAGCGCCGGCGGCGAGAGGCGGCCCCGGCCCATCCGCCGCCGGCCGCCAGCGCCACCCCTCGAACCACCGCCCCGAAGACGCGGGATCGAGCTGATCCACCTTCGAAAGCTTCCTCCCACCCTTCGCCGCATGCCGGCGGGCATTGAGAAGGACATAGGCCAGCGCATTCCGCACCTGTGATGGATTCCGCAGCACCCGCAGGTGATACCGATCCGCGAGCACGCGTCCCGCTCGCCCGAACACCCGGTTCACCGCCCGCGCGAGCCGCGCCCCGATCGCCTTCATCCCGCGCCCGAGTGCGTCCTTGTCCATCGCCTCGACGACGAAATGGGCGTGGTCGTGCTGGAGCGAGTAGTGGACCAGTCGGAACTCCCCGCGCTCGCAGCCCTTCGAGAAAGTCCGCTGGACCTCGTCGACGAGCTTCACGGTTCGCAGCGACGGCACACCCGGACGCACCTTCAGCGTCACGTGGCACGGAAGCCCCCGCGCGAACCTCTCGCGCGAGCGGTGCAGCACGCGCGGATTCGGCCCGGGCTTGCGTCCGGCGCCGGGCCTTCGCCCGCCCCAGGAGTGGCGGTCGAGCTCGAGCTGTTCGGGCTGGCGTCGGCGACGCATCGCCAACTAGAATAAGGCTATCTTTCAACCCTGTCAAGAGGAATATGTTAGTTCGCCTCGAAACTCGAGCAGAAACCCGGCTAAGCGCTGCCCGGCGCATCGCGCAGCCTCGAAGGCGATGATCGGGCCCGTGACCGCGGGACCCATCCCCTCACCAGCCTCTTCAACGGCGTTGAGAGAGCTCGCGACACCGCTTTTTTGCGCCGTGCTACGAGTCTTCCGGCAAGGGGATGAACTCGTCGTCGCCCGGCACCGGCGGGAAGCGGCCCTCGCGCCACGCGCGCTTCGCGGCCTCGAGGCGCTCGCGCGAGCTCGACGAGAAGTTCCACCAGACGATCCGGTCGCTCACGAGCGGAGCGCCGCCGAGCAGCATCACGCGGCTCTCGGCCCGGGCGCGCAGCGCCGGCGCGGCGCCCGGCGCGAGCACGAGCATCCGCTGCGGGGCGATCCGCTCGCCGTCGACCTCGACCTCGCCCGACACGACGTAGAGCGCGCGCTCGGCGGAGTCGGGAAGCGGCAGCTCGGCGCCGGCGTCGGCCCGTGCGTCGAGGTAGAAGAGCGGCGAGTGCACGCGCACCGGCGAGCGCTCGCCGAAGGCCTCGCCGGCGATCAGCACCATCGCGACGCCGGGGCGGCGCACGCGCGGCAGGGCGCCGGCGGCGTGGTGCGCGAAGGACGGCTCGACCTCCTCGGCGCCGTCGGGCAGCGCGATCCACGACTGGATGCCGTGCAGCGCGTGGCCGCGCGCGCGCAGCGCGTCGGGGGTGCGCTCGGAGTGGACGATGCCGCGGCCGGCGGTCATCCAGTTCACCGCGCCGGGCTCGATCGGCTGCACGCAGCCGAGGCTGTCGCGGTGCAGGATCGCGCCGTCGAAGAGGTAGGTCAGCGTCGAGAGGCCGATGTGGGGGTGCGGGCGGACGTCGATGCCGCGCCCCGCCGCGAAGGTCGACGGCCCCATGTGGTCGAAGAAGATGAACGGTCCGACGCGCGGCCACGCGGGAGAGGGCAGCACGCGCCGCACCGAGAAGCCGCCGAGGTCCTTCTCGCGCGGCTCGATGCGCTGCGCGATCGCGCCGCCGCGCTCGGCGGGACAACGGGGCTCGAGACAGTCCTGGACGCTCATCGGGGCCTCCGGGTGCGCGGCGGCAGCCCCGACCCTAGCTCGGCCTGGTGCGCGCGGCGCGGCGCCTGCGTAGCATCGGCCCGCCGCCGCCCTTCCGCGCCCGGAAGGGGAGCGTCGAGGAGGACCCGATGGACGCCGCCGCCATCCTTCGGCCCGTGATCGCGATGGGCCTGCTCACCACCGCGATGATGATCTGGATGTACGCGACCCGCATCCCGGCGATGTCGAGAGCCGGCATCGACCCGAAGCAGCCGCTCGACAAGCGCGCGCTCGAGGTGCTTCCGCCCGAGGTCACGCGCGTCGCGGACAACTACAACCACCTCTTCGAGCAGCCGACGCTCTTCTACGCGGTCGCGCTGGCGATTGCAGCGCTCGGGCACGTCGACGCGCTGCACGTCGCGAGCGCGTGGATCTTCACCGCGCTGCGGGTCGCACACTCGGCGGTGCAGGCGACCGCGAACTACGTCCCGCTGCGCTTCGCGATCTTCTCGCTGTCGTGGGCGGCGCTGGCGCTGATGATCGTGCGCGAGGCGCTCGCGGTGTTCTGAGCCTCGGAGCACCTCGTCAGCGGCGTCGGCGCTGGCCGGCCGCGTGCGCGGCGCTCGCGGTGTCGCCCGCGCAGCGAGCGGCGGCCGACGTGCCGCGCTCGGCGACGGCGCCGACGTCGGCGGCCGGATTCTCGAGCTCGAGCGTCAGCGCGCCGACGAGCGTCTCGCTGCGGGCGCGCAGCACGCGGCGCGGGCGCTGGGCGCTGACCCAGACGGTCGAGCCGCGGTGCTTGTCGCGCTCGCGGTCTCGCGTCAGCGAGCGCGTCTCGAGGCGCAGCCGCCACGCGTCGTGCGGCGCGCCGGCGAGCACGATGCGCTCGGCCCCCTCGACCTCGGCGCTCAGCAGGTGGCGGTGGCGGCCGGTGAAGGTGTCGAGCTCG
>CAZQYK010000564.1:0-17125 GCA_964597285.1 uncultured Spirochaetales bacterium | reverse complement strand
CGGCGGCTCGCTGACGCTGATCCACTACGTCGACTCGAACGGCCCGGTGCGCGGCGAGTCGGTGCAGGGCTTCACCACCACCGACATCGACGCGCTGGTGGCGCGCGCCGAGGCGGCGGGCGGCGGCATTCCCGAGCCGATCCGCCGCATCGAGGAGTTCGGCATCTCGGTGATCTTCGTGCTCGACCCCGAAGGCCACGTCAACGAGGTGGTGCAGATGGACGCGGCGCCGTGATCCCGGAGCTCGCACGTGTACGCTCGCCAGCTCGAGCTGACGCTCGGCGGCGGGGAGAAGCAGCTCCGCCGGCTGGGGAAGCTGATCGCGGCCGATCGGCATGATCGACACCCACACGGACCCGAGCGTCACCGAGCACCTCGCGAAGCAGATCCCGGTCGGGCGGCTCGGCCGACCGCAGGACATCGCGACGAGGCGTCGTGGAGTGCGGATCGAGTAAGCGGGCAGCGTCCACGACGAAGAAGAGATCGCGGCGGTCAGCGTCCGTCGACGGAGCAGGCGTCTCCCTGCTGGCGGAAGCCCGGATCACAAGTCCAGCGGCTTCCCGAGTAGTCGAGATGGGCGTTCCTCGGCATTCGCAGAGTCACGCACGAATCGCTTCCGTTCTTCCGAAAGCCTCGCTCGCAGTCCCAGTCACTTCCCGACGAGTCGAGGTAGCCGTTCGTCGGGATCTCGACCGCATTGCACCCTTCGCCGTGCTTCCGGAATCCGCGACCGCACTTCCAGGAGTCGCCCGAACGCACGAGGTAGGCGTTCCGAGGGATCTCGAGACGTGCGCACGATTCGCCGCTCGTGCGGAACCCGCGTTCGCATTGCCAACCATCTCCCGAGTCGTCGAGATACGCGTTCTCGGGGACCGCGACGGCCACGCAGGACGGGCCGACTCTCCGATATCCTCGATCGCACTCCCAGCCTCTGCGAGTGGAGAGGAACGCGTGGGGAGGCACATCGATCCTCGCGCACGCTCCGTCGGCCTTCTCGTAGCCTCGGTTGCATTCCCATCCGCGTCCGAGCGAGTCCAGATGGGCATTCGGAGGCACCTCGATCGGGACGCAGGACCGACCGACCTCCCGGTAGCCCCGATCGCACTCCCATCCATCGCCGTAGCGCTTCGCGTGGGAGTGGGGAGGCGTCTGCTCCGCGATGTCATCCCGCGCGATGGCAGGCCAGGACACCAGGGCCAACGGGAGGATCAGGAACAGCCGGCAGGTGGTTCGGCGCAACGACTTCGGGCGCATGGGGTGGGATCCTCCGTCCAGCACCTCTTCAGGAGCGGGAGTGGGCCTCCGCCTCGCGCTCTCCCTCGCGCACCTCGGCCCAGAAGCGCGCTCGCGCCTCGGCCGCGCGCCGCTCCACGGCATCCTTCTGGGACCACTGCCAGAAGCGCCCCAGTGCCCGACGAAGGAGGTTCTTCCACATGTTCGTTCGCTAGCCGGCCGCCGAGACGGGATGGGTCCGGTTGTCGAGGCCGCACCCGCCTCCGAAGGCGTCGTAGTTGCGCCACTCCTTGGCGTAGGCTTCCTCGGCAGTGCGCGCGTAGCTGTACGCGAAGCGCGTGTAGCGGGTATCCGCGTTCCCCACGCGACCCAGCGCCGGGGTGCCGAAAAATCCACGGCCGCGGCGCAGTTCCCACGGCGCCTTTGCGGAGGAGGCGTACTCCTCGTAGGTGCTGGGCATGCCGACCCACTCGTGCAGCCGGCGACGAACGTCGGAGTCCGAGCGACCCACGAAGAACACCTGGAACGCGCCGCCGTCCATGTACCCGAGCGCGTAGTTGCCCGGCGACGTCCGAGTCAGGGCGGCGTCGATCGCCCGGTCACTCAGTGGATAGGAGCCGCTCATCTCGAGCGCTTGCATCGTCGAGTACCGTCCCGCGCAGGCGGGGCAAACGGAGAGCGCATGCCTCGCGGGGTGCCGCCGTCCGCACCAGAAGCAGCTCGCGAGGGCCGACGCCGGCTGGGATCCGGGTTCCCTGGCAATCCAGGGGATGGGCCCCGAGACGTTCGGAGGCATCGGAGCGGGGGCGGGAACCGGGGGGATCAGGTCGAGCATCCTCAGCTCGCGGCGTTCGCTTCGATCTTCCATTTCGCCCTCCCGGATCGCGCCGCCGGTTCTCCGTTGCGCACGATTGCTAATGATACATCAGTTGCTCTGTACGTCAAGCATTCACAGGAATTGCTTGATCTACCAAGCAATCGGGCCGATACTGACGGGGTGCGGAACGGCGGCAAACGATCTCGACGCAAGCGCTCGGAGTTCGTGGGGCGGACCGCCGAGCTCGGCACGCTGCTGGCCGATCTACGCAGGGCGAAGGGACTTTCGCTCCGGGAAGTCGAGGAGGCTACCGGCAAGGCGGTTTCGAACGCCTACTTGAGCCAGCTCGAGCACGGAAAGATCAAGAAGCCATCGCCGAACGTCCTGCACAGTCTGGCGGACGTCTACGCCGTGCCGTACGAGGCGTTGATGGAGAAGGCCGGGTACCTGCTGCCCTCGGAGGGCGGAGGCGAGCGGCGCATGCGGCTGGCGGCGTTCGCGATCGACGACCTGACCGCCGAGGAAGAAGAGGAGCTGCTGAAGTACCTGGCGTTCCTTCGCTCGCGCACCAAGCCGTGAGTTCGGCGCGGGGAGGGCCGTTGCAGCTCCGAGTCGGCTACGAGCTGATCTACGACTGCCCGAAGCCGACGCCGATGATCTTGACGCTGCACATCCATTCCACGCGCGTGTCCGACATCGTGGTTCCCGATCACCTCGTCGCCAGGCCCTCGATTCCCATCGCCGCCTATCGCGATGGCTTCGGCAACTGGTGCAGCCGGATCGTCGCGCCGACGGGCGAGACCCGGCTCTCCACCGACGCGGTCCTGAACGATACGGGCGCGCCGGACCCGGTCGCTGCCTGGGCGCATCAGCACGCGGTGGAGGATCTTCCCGAGGAGACGTTGGTGTTTCTCCTGGGAAGCCGGTATTGCGAGACCGATCTGCTGTCCGAGGCGGCGTGGCGCCTCTTCGGCGGGTCGCCTCTCGGGTGGGAACGCGTCCAGGCCATCTGCGACTTCGTCCACCAACGGATCTCGTTCGGCTACGAACACGCCCGCGTCACGAAGACGGCCTGGGAAACCTTCAACGAGCGAGCCGGCGTCTGTCGCGACTTCACGCATCTCGCCATCGCTCTGTGCCGCTGCATGAACATTCCGGCGCGCTATTGCACGGGTTACCTGAGCGACGTCGGCGTGCCGCCTCCCCACGCCCCGATGGACTTCGCCGCCTGGTTCGAGGCCTACCTGGGCGGCAGCTGGCACACCTTCGATCCGCGCAACAACGTGCCGCGGGTCGGCCGAGTGCTGATCGCGCGGGGCCGCGACGCCGCCGACGTCGCGATCACCAACACGTTCGGCCCCAACACGCTGAAGGGCTTCAGGGTCTGGACCGACGAGGTGCGCGGCGGATCCTCCTAGTGGGATCTGGCACTAGCGGACCCGCCTTCCGGCGAAGTCCTGTCGCTCGCGCCCGGGGTTTCCAGCGGACTCGCTATCGTCGGCCGATGGCCGCAGTGCTCTCCGGCCGTTGGAATCCCGGATCGCACGTCCGGCGGCTACCCGACTCGGTCGAGAGTCTGCTCGCGGTTCGCGATCTCCAGGGGCCGCCGGCCGAGCGCGGGCGAAGGTGAGCGCCCGTGACGGAATGCTGGGCGTCGTCAGTGCCGTCGAGGAACCGATTCGCGCCGAGCTGTTCGGGATCGAGCGCCTCGAGCAGCACGCCGAGAGCCTGGCCGCAGCGGAGCGAGCCACCGAGAGGCTCACGAGAGGGCGGAGTCTTCTCTCTCGGGTTCGGGAGAACGAGCGCGCACTTCTAGACGGCTATCGCGATGTCGTCGAGGCGGTCAGCGCGAAGAGCGAGATCACCCTCGCCGAGGAGTGGTTCCTCGACAACTTCCACGTCGTGGACGAGCAGCTCCGGGAGATCCGAGATCACCTCCCGGAGAGCTACTACCGCCGGCTGCCCAAGATCGCCGCGGGCCACCTCGTGGGAACCCCGCGTGTCTATGGGTTGGCCTGGGCCTACGTGGCCCACACCGACAGCCGTTTCGAGCTGGAGACGCTCGGGCGTTTCGTCCGCGCCTATCAGCGCGTTCAGCCGCTCGGCATCGGCGAGCTGTGGGCCGTGCCCATCCACCTGCGCATGGCCCTCGTGGAGAACCTGCGGCGGCTGTCGCAGCTGATCCGGGGATCCCGCCGGGCGCGGGCCCAAGCCGACGAGCTGGCGGACCGCTTGTTGGGCCTCTCCGGTCGCTCCGTCGAGAGCGTCGAGGCCGTCCTGCAGGTTCTGGACGACACCCCCCTGTCTCGGGCCTTCGCAGTCCAGATGGTGCAGCGCTTGCGCGACCAGGACACGTCGATCACACCGGCCCTGGACTGGCTCGAGCGGAAGCTCGGCGCGCAGGGGACGTCCTCCATCGAGCTGGTTGCCCAGGAACACCACGCCCAGGGCGCGGCCAACGCGACCGTCCGCCACATCATCGGCAGCATGCGATGGATGTCCTCGATCGATTGGCTCGGGTTCTTCGAGAGCGTCAGTCTGGTGGACGAGGTCCTGCGCACCGCTCCTGCGTTTCCGGCCATGGACTTCGCTACGCGCGACGAGTACCGGAAGCAGATCGAGCTGTTGAGCCGGCGCTCGGAGCGGTCGGAGATCGAGGTGGCGCGGGAGGCCGTGGGGCTCGCACAGAGTGCAAGCGAGGAGAGCGTCCGCGGGGATCCCGGGTACTTCCTGATCTCCGAGGGCCGAAGGGCCTTCGAGCGGCAGCTGGGCTTCCGCCCGTCGCTGCGTCTGCGGCTCGTCCGCGGCTGCCGCGCCCACGCGATCGCGGGCTATCTGGGAGGGATCGCTGCCCTGACCGCCCTGCAGCTCTTCGGCCTCGTGTTCGTTGCGCGATCCGCGGGTGCAGGGCCCTGGGGCCTCGGCCTGCTCGCGATCCTGGGTCTCGTGCCCGCTTCGGAGATCGCGGTGTCGCTCGTGCATCGCCTGGTTGCGGTCCTGCTTCCGCCGAGGAGGCTCCCGAAGCTCGAGCTGGCGCAGGGCGTGCCTCCGGAGCTGCGAACCCTCGTCGCGGTGCCCTCGCTGCTGACTGGCATTGCCAACCTCGAAGAGCAGCTCGAACGACTCGAGGTCCACTACCTCGCCAATCCCGAGGGCCATCTCCACTTTGCACTCCTGACCGATTGGGCAGACGCAGCCTGCGAGCGCCTGCCCGGGGACGAGGCGTTGGTCGCCGCGCTGTCCGAGGGGATCGATCGGCTCAATGCACGCTACGAGGGACCGCCCGGCGGCGGAGATCGATTCCTCCTGTTGCACCGCCGACGTCTCTGGAACGAGCAGGAAGGTCAGTGGATCGGTTGGGAAAGGAAGCGGGGGAAACTCCAGGAGCTGAACCGGCTGCTTCGCGGCGCCGAAGACACGAGCTTCGTTTCGGTGCGCGGGCGGCCGCCGAGGGCGCCCGAGGGTGTCCGTTATGTCATCACCCTGGACGCCGACACCCGTCTACCCAAGGGCACGGCCTACCGCCTGATCGGGGCGATGGCGCACCCGTTGAACCGACCGCGCTTCGACCCCGGGCAGGGGCGCGTCGTCGAGGGCTACGCGGTGATGCAGCCCCGGATCACAGCGTCGCTCCCGACCGGACCGGGCAGCACGACCTACCAGCGCATCGTCTCGGGTCCCGGCGGCGTGGACCCCTATGCGGCCGCGGTCTCCGACGTGTATCAGGACCTCTTCGAAGAGGGGTCCTACACGGGGAAGGGGATCTACGACGTCGATGCCTTCGAGACGGCGCTCGCGGGGAAGACGCCAGAGAACGCGCTTCTCAGCCACGACCTCTTCGAGGGCTCGTTCGCGCGTGCCGGGCTGTTGACCGACGTGGATCTCTTCGAGGAGTTCCCCGCCAACTACGAGGTGGCCGCGCGCCGCCAGCATCGCTGGGCGCGGGGCGACTGGCAGCTTCTCCCCTGGATCCTGGGCCACGCGCGCGACGCCGCAGGACGCAGAGCCGCGCCTCGCATCTCCGCCCAGAGTCGCTGGAAGATGGTCGACAATCTTCGACGAAGCCTCGCGGCGCCTTCGTCGTTTCTGTTGGCCGTGGCCGCCTGGACCCTGCCAAGCGCCTCTGCGCTGCTCTGGACCGGCCTCTTCGTCGGCTCCGTCGCGGTGCCAGCGTTCATCCCGGTTCTCGACGGCGTCGTCCCTCGACGGCGCGGAATCTCCAAGCGCAGCCACCTGCGCGCGCTCGGCGACGACACCCTCGTGGCGCTGTCGCAGGCGTTCCTGGCCATCACGATGCTGGCCCACCAGGCCTGGCTGATGGCGGACGCCGTGGTGCGCACACTGGGGCGCCTGTACGTCACGAAGCGGAACCTCCTCGAGTGGGTTCCGGCAGCGCAGGCCGGGTATGGCGCCGATCTGAGGCTGCGCGCCTTCTACCGACACCTCCGCTTTGCCGTCGTCCTGGCGGCGCTGGCGGGTCTGCTCGTCGGCGTGCTCGCTCCGGAAGCCTGGCTCGTGTCCACGCCGTTCATCGCCCTGTGGGCGCTTTCGCCCGTGGTCGCCTGGCGGATGAGCCTCCCGCCCAATCTCGTGGAGGCAGAGCTTCTGTCTCCCGACGAGACACGCTCCTTGCGGCTGATCGCTCGCCGCACCTGGCGCTTCTTCGAAACCTTCGTGACCGAAGCAGAGAACGTCCTTCCGCCGGACAATTTCCAGGAAGAACCTCTGCCGGTCGTCGCTCACCGAACCTCGCCCACGAATCTGGGTCTCTACCTGCTGAGCACGACCGTCGCCCACGACTTCGGCTGGATCGGGATCGCCGACATGGCGAAGCGGCTGGAGGACACGCTCGATGCCATGACGCGCCTCCAGCGCTTCCGGGGCCACTTCTTGAACTGGTACAACACGCAGGATCTCCGGCCGCTCGATCCCGCCTACGTCTCCACCGTCGACAGCGGCAACCTGGCAGGGCACCTGATCGCCGTGGCGCAAACCTGCCGCGAGCTCGTGCATCGGCCGCTCTTCGGCCCGGAGACCCTGAAGGGAATCGGAGATGCGCTCGCGCTGGTGCTCGAGGCGGAGGAAGAAGGCGAGCGTCCCCGGCGCACCCAGACGGTCACGGCGACGCATCTGCGCGAGGCCGCCCAGGCGATCGAGGCCTCTCTCGACCCGACCCCGACGTCGGTTTCCGACTGGCTGCACCGCATCGAGGAGCTGGAGGAGAAGGCCGAGAACCTGCTCGACATCGCGCGCACGCTCGCGAGCGAGGCCGCGGAAGGAACCCGATCCGGTGTCCTGGTGTGGTCGCAGAGTCTGCGGGAATGCGTCGCCAGCCACGCGCGCGACCTGGAAACGGCGCGGCTCCTCGAGGGTCTGGATGCGTCCGCTAGAGCGCAGACAGGCCTCGGGCATCGGCTCTCCGCGCTGGCGCTCCGCGCCGAGGGGATGGTCCAGGCCATGGACTTCCGCTTCCTCTTCGACCCCTCGCGCAAGCTCTTCTCGATCGGATACCGGGTCTCCGAGGGAGCGGTCGACGCCAACTGCTACGACCTGCTGGCCTCCGAGGCGCGGCTGGGAAGCTTCGTGGCCATCGCCAAGGG
The DNA here is from genome assembly GCA_964597285.1 of uncultured Spirochaetales bacterium. Classification (GTDB taxonomy): domain Bacteria; phylum Myxococcota_A; class UBA9160; order UBA9160; family SMWR01; genus JAHEJV01. The sequence goes on along the minus strand of CAZQYK010000564.1, from coordinate 9,475 downwards.
CGACGTCGCGCCGCACCACTGGTTCCTGCTCGGTCGCGCCCTGACACCGGTGGGCCAGGGTGCAGCGCTCGTCTCCTGGTCGGGCTCCATGTTCGAGTACCTGATGCCTCTTCTGGTCATGCGGCAGCCCGCCAGCAGCCTGCTGGACAATACTTGTCGTCTCGTGGTGGCTCGGCAGATCCAATACGGCGGCGAGCGGGGGGTTCCGTGGGGCGTCTCGGAGTCGGCCCACAACATTCGCGACCTCGAGCTCACCTACCAGTATTCGGACTTCGGCGTGCCGGGGCTGGGGCTTCGGCGCGGCCTCTTCGAGGACGTCGTGGTCGCTCCCTACGCAACCGCTCTCGCGGCCATGCTCGAGCCGAAAGCGGCGCTCCACAACTTCGCGAACCTCGAGCGGGCCGGAGCCCGAGGCGCCTATGGGTTCTACGAAGCCCTCGACTACACACCTTCGAACCTGCCCGAGAAGGGCGGGGTGGCAGTGGTTCGCAGCTACATGGCCCATCATCAGGGCATGACCCTGGTAGCGCTCTGCAACGTGCTTCACGACGGCGTTACCCAGAGACGCTTCCACGACCATCCCATGGTCCAGGCCACGGAGCTCCTGCTCCAGGAACGGACGCCGCGGTCGGTGGCCGTGACCCGGCCGCGGGGCGAAGAAGTGCGAGTGGCCCCGCTCGTGCGCGATCTCGTTCTCCCGACGCTGCGCAGGTTCGATTCCCCGCACGACATCACGCCGCGCTCCCATGTTCTCTCGAACGGCCGCTACACGGTCATGCTCACGGCGGCGGGATCCGGCTTCAGCCGCTGGAACGACCTCGCCGTCACCCGCTGGCGGGAGGACTCGACGCGTGACGACTGGGGCACGTTCGTCTTCTTGCGGGATGCGGACAGCGGGGAGGTCTGGTCCGCGGGCTTCCAGCCGAGCGGAAAGGCAGTCGACCACTACGAGGTCGTCTATTCCGAGGACCGGGCCAAGATCGTTCAACGGGACCGATCGCTCTCGATCACCCTCGAGATCGTCGTGTCCCCCGACGACGATGCCGAGCTCCGCCAGCTGACGGTGAGCAATCTCGGGAGTCGGGACCGTGAGATCGACTTCACGTCCTATGCGGAGGTCGTGTTGGCTCCCCCGGCTGCGGACGACGCCCACCCCGCCTTCTCGAAGCTCTTCGTAGAGACGGAGTTCGTTCCCGAGCTCAGAACCCTGCTGGCAACGAGGCGCCCGCGTTCTTCCGACGAGCCCCGGGTCTGGCTCGCGCACCTGTGCGCGGTGGCGGGAGAGTCGACCTCACCGCTGCAGCACGAGAGCGACCGCGCCCGATTCCTGGGTCGCGGCCGTGGCATCCGGACTCCGCTCTCCGTGATCGACGGGGAGCCCCTTTCGGGAACGACCGGGGCGGTGCTCGATCCGATCGTGAGTCTCCGGCAGCGGCTGACGCTTCCGGCTGGAGGAACGGTTCGTCTCGCATTCGCGACTCTCGTGGCGCCCACACGGGACGAGGCGCTCCAGGGCGCGGAGAAGTACCGCCAGCCGGCCACGTTCGAGCGCGAGAGCTCGCTGGCCTGGACGCAGGCACAGGTCCAGCTGCACCACCTGCGGATCAGCCAGGACGAGGCGCATCTCTTCCAGCGCCTGGCCAATCGCCTGCTCTATTCCGATCCCACGCTGCGCGCAGCGCCTTCGGTGCTGGCGGGGAATCGCAGCGGAGCGTCTGGGCTGTGGCCCTACGGAATCTCCGGCGACCTTCCCATCGCGCTGGTCCGCATCGAGCGCGCCGCGGAGCGCGACGTGGTGCGACAGCTGCTGCGGGCGCTCGAGTACTGGCGCATGAAGGGAATCGCTGCGGATCTGGTGATCCTGAATGCGAGCGGGGCCTCCTACGCACACACGCTCCAGGAATCCCTCGAAGAGATGGTGCGCGCAGTGCAGACACCCGCCGAGCAGGGTCGGAATCGCGGAAGCGTGTATCTGCTCCGCGCCGATCTCGTGCCTTCGGACGACCAGACCCTGCTGAGCGCAGCCGCGCGAATCGTGATCTCGGCGCACCGGGGCACGTTGTCCGAGCAGGTGGTTCGGCTGGGCCGGCCCCGTCCCGGACCGTCCCCGCCGCGTCTTCGCCCGCCGCGCGAGACGACCGACGCCGTCGCTGCCCCGGCGTTGAGTCTGGAGTTCGGCAACGGCCTCGGCGGATTCGCGCCGGGCGGCCGCGAGTACGTCACCGTTCTGGGCAAGGGGCAGTGGACTCCGGCGCCCTGGCTCAACGTGGTCGCGAACCCGGCGTTCGGCTTCCAGGTCGCCGAGTCGGGCTCGGGCTACACCTGGTCCGCGAACAGCCGCGAGAACAAGCTCACGCCCTGGTCGAACGATCCCACGAGCGACGCGCCGGGGGAGACGTTCTACGTGAGGGACGAGGACAGCGACCGGGTCTGGGGGCCGACACCGCTGCCCATCCGCGAGGAGCCCTTCCCCTACGTCATCCGCCACGGTCAGGGGTACAGCCGCTTCGAGCACGAATCCCACGGCATCGCCCTCGATCTGCTGCAGCTCGTGCCCGTCCGCGATTCCGTGAAGGTCTCGCGCCTGACGCTGGAGAACCGGTCGGATCGAAAGCGGCGTCTCTCGATCACGGCCTATGCGGAGTGGGTGCTGGGAGCTTCGCGGGGCAGCGCCGCGCCGCACGTGGTCACCGAGATCGACTCCGCGACGGGGGCCCTGTTCGCGCGCAACGCCTGGAACGGGGAGTTCGCGGACCGGATCGCGTTCGCCGACCTGGGCGGCCGCCAGACTTCCTGGACCGGCGACCGCCTCGAGTTCCTGGGCCGAAACGCGAGCCTCGCTCACCCCGCGTCGCTGGAGGGGGGGCGAAAGCTGTCCGGAAGGACCGGAGCGGGCCTGGACCCCTGCGCCGCTCTGCGCACGCACCTGGAGCTCGCGCCGGGAGAACGCACCGAGGTGTTGTTCCTGCTGGGCCAGGGGGGCGATGCCGACGAGGCGCGATCGCTCGTCCTGCGCCACCGCGCAGCGAACGGTGACGCCGTGCTAGGCGAGGTCGAGGAGCACTGGGACGAGCTCCTGGGCACGGTCCAGGTCGAGACGCCCGACGCCTCGATGAACCTCCTGCTGAACCGTTGGCTGCTCTACCAGACGCTGTCGTGCCGCATCTGGGCGCGCTCCGCGTTCTACCAGTCGGGTGGGGCGTACGGATTCCGCGACCAGCTCCAGGACGTTCTGGCGCTGGCGGTGGCGCGGCCTGCGCTCGTCCGCGAGCAGCTCTTGCGAGCCGCTGCGCAGCAGTTCAAGGAGGGCGACGTCCAGCACTGGTGGCATCCCCCGACGGGCCGCGGCGTGCGCACCCGCATCTCCGACGACCGCATCTGGCTGCCTTATGCCGTGACGCATTATCTCGAGACCACCGAGGACGAGGCGGTGCTCGACGCAGAGGTTCCGTGGCTCGAGGGGCGGGCTCTCGCGGAAGGCGAGCAGGAGGCCTACTTCGAGCCGACGGAGTCCGAGGACACGGCGGCCCTCTACGAACACTGTGCGCGGGCCCTGGACCGAAGCCTCGACGTCGGCAGCCACGGCCTGCCTCTGATGGGAGCCGGCGACTGGAACGACGGCATGAACCGCGTCGGCCACGAGGGAAGAGGGGAGAGCGTCTGGCTGGGTTGGTTCCTGGTGCTGAACCTGGGGAACTTCGCGGGCATCGCCGAGCGGCGCGGGGAAGTCGAGCGCGCGAAGAGCTGGCGGAGTACGGCGGACGCGATCGGGGCAGCGCTCGAGAAGGAGGCCTGGGATGGGGAGTGGTACAAGCGCGCCTTCTTCGACGACGGCACGCCGCTCGGATCGGCGGAGAGCGAGGAGTGTCGGATCGACTCGATCGCCCAATCCTGGGCCGTTCTCTCCGGCGCGGGCGACGAGGGGCGGGCACGCCAGGCCATGCAATCGGTGGGCGAGCGCCTCGTCCGTCGCGCCGACCGCCTGGCGCTTCTCTACTCCCCGCCCTTCGACCGGACTCCGCTCGACCCCGGCTACATCAAGGGATACGTCCCCGGCATCCGCGAGAACGGCGGCCAGTACACCCACGCTGCCGCGTGGTCGGTCGTCGCCTTCGCGATGCTGGGCGAGGGCGACCAGGCCTTCGAGCTCTTCGACCTGCTGAGTCCGATCCGGCAGGCGAGCCGCCGCTCGGACCTCAACCGCTACAAGGGCGAGCCGTACGTCGTGGCCGCCGACGTCTACTCCGAGCCGCCCCACGTCGGGCGCGCGGGCTGGACGTGGTACACGGGCGCCGCGGGCTGGCTCTACCGCGCGGGGCTCGAGTCGATCCTCGGCTTCCGCAAGCGGGGCACGGCGCTCTGCATCGACCCGTGCATGCCCCGCGCGTGGAAGCGCTTCGAGATCCGCTACCGCCACGGCGCCACCCTCTATCGGATCAGTGTCGAGAACCCGAACGGGGTCTGCCGCGGAGTCGCGCGGAAGAGCCTCGACGGGAAACCGCTCTCGGCAGAAGCGCTCATCCCGCTCTCCGACGACGGCGCCGAGCACCGCGTCGACGTCGTGCTCGGCTAGAGGGCGGATCGAGATCGAGGAAGCTTCCCTGGGGCGCCAGCGATGGCGGCGGGAGCCGTCCCTTGCACCATGCCGTCCAGACCCCTAGCGTCTGCCTCCAGAGGCCAACGGGTCGACCAGGCTGCCATAGAGACTGCCTGTCCTCGGCTCAAATTGAATCTGCCTTCGTCGTCGGTCCATTCACGGGCCGAGACCCATGACGATCGCACGCGAGTTCTCAAGCTCGGATGTCCCGAGCGGACCTCGCCCGATCATGGCTCCGGATCGATATCGACCGGAGCGAAACAGGAACACGCATTGAGCAACAAACTTTACGTCGGCAACCTTTCCTTCGATACCACCGAGGCAGACCTCAAGGACCTCTTCGGTCGCCACGGCACGGTCGAGTCCGTGGCCGTGATCACGGATCGCGAGACTGGCCGCCCGCGCGGCTTCGCGTTCGTGGAGATGTCGGAGAAGAGCGCCGCGCAGGACGCCATCCGTGCACTCGACGGCAACGAGTTCGGCGGTCGCAACATCAAGGTGAACGAGGCCCAGGACCGCCGCGGTGGCGGCGGTGGTGGCGGTGGCGGCGGTGGTGGCGGCCGTGGTCGCTACTAGGAAGTAGCTTCGAGGACGAGAGCATCGCCCGCGCCAGCGTGTCGACCCGCCTCGGCGGCCGACACGCTGGCGCGTCGCGCCGGCCACCCCGCGGCCGTCCTCTCGACCCAGCCGCCGCTCGGACCTCCAGCGCGGTCGCGTATCATCCCGCCTCGGAGAGGTGGCCGAGCGGTCGAAGGCGGCGGTCTTGAAAACCGCTAGGGCTCACGCCCTCGTGGGTTCGAATCCCACCCTCTCCGCCAGCTACTCCTTCTCGAGCCGCTCGCGCAGCTGCTGGAAGCGGCGCCGGTCCTCGTCCTCGACGACCGGGTAGTGCAGGTCCAGACCCTCGAGCGCGTCGGCGACGATGCGGGCGACGGCGGCGCGCATGAAGCGCTTGTCGTCGGCCGGGATCGCGTACCACGGGGCCCACGGCCGCGAGGTCTCGCGCAGCGCCTCCTCGTAGGCGTGCTGGTACGCGTCCCAGTGCTCGCGCTCGCGCACGTCGCCCTCCGAGAACTTCCAGTTCTTCTCGGGCTCGTCGATGCGCGAGAGGAAGCGGCGGCGCTGCTCGTCCCTCGAGACGTTGAGCCAGAACTTCAGGATCAGCGTGCCGTTCGCGTCCTGGTGGCGCTCGAACTCGCGGATCGAGTGGAAGCGCTGGGGCCACAGCTCCTGCAGCGGCGGGCGGTCGGGCAGCCGCTGCGCGTCGAGGAACTCGGGATGCACGCGCACGACGAGCACCTCCTCGTAGTAGCTGCGGTTGAACACGCCGATGCGCCCGCGCTCGGGCATGCGCCGCGCGCAGCGCCACAGGAAGTCGTACTCGAGCTCCTCGGCCGAGGGCTGCTTGAACGCGAACACCTGGCACCCGGCGGGGTTCACGCCGCGCATCACCGCGCGGATCGTGCTGTCCTTGCCGGCGGCGTCCAGCGCCTGGAACACGAGCAGCAGCGAGTGGCGGTCGTGCGCGTAGAGGATCCGCTGCAGGTCGTCGATGCGCTCGACCTGCTCGTCGAGCTCGCGCTCGAGCTGCTTCTTCTTCGGCGCGTCTTCGGGCGGCGCCGTCGGCGCGTCGGCGACGCGGAACGAGCCGTCGTGCGGCACGCGGTAAGGGCCCTCGGGGTGGGCGGTCACCGCGCCGAGTCTCGCAGCTTGCCCCGCTCCGCGCCGGCCCGGCCCCGGGGCGCCGGCCGGCCGGCCGCCCGCGGTTCCCAACCTCCGTGAGCCCCCGTAAACTGATCGGGGGGCGCATGGGGAGAGGCCTTGCTGCACGAGAAGCTCACCCGCGAGATCCGCGAGGGCCCCTCCGGCCCCAAGATCGCCGCGTTCTTCGACGTCGACCGCACGATCCTCGCCGGCTTCTCGGCCGTCTCGTTCATGCGCGAGCGCATCACGAGCCGGCGCGCCGGGCCGCGCGAGCTCGCGCGCGGGCTGCTCGGCACGCTCTCGTTCGCGCTCGGCCGCACCGGCTTCTCCGGATTCGTCTCGGCCCACACCGCGGCCTACCGCGGGCTGCAGGAGTCCTCGCTCGACGAGCTCGGGCAGGAGGTGTTCGAGAAGTACCTCGCGACCCAGATCTACCCCGAGTCGCGCGCGCTCGTGCGCGCGCACCAGGAGCGCGGCCACACGGTGGCGATCGTCTCGTCGGCGACGCCGTACCAGGTCGACCCGGTGGCGCGCGAGCTCGGCGTGAAGCACGTGCTGTGTACGCGCCTCGAGGCCGAGGAGGGCGTGCTCAGCGGGCGCGTGCTGCACCCCACCTGCTTCGGCCGCGGCAAGCTCCTCGTCGCCGAGGACCTCGCCGAGCGACACGACCTCGACCTCGACGCGAGCTACTTCTACACCGACAGCATCGACGACCTGCCGCTGCTCGAGAACGTCGGCCGCCCGCGCCCGACGAACCCCGACTCGCGCCTCGCGCAGATCGCGAAGGAGCGGCGCTGGCCGGTGCAGCGCTTCGCGAGCCGCGGCCGGCCCGGCCTCGAGCAGCTCGCGCGCACCGCGCTCGCGTACGGGAGCCTGCTGCCGTCGGTCGCCGCCGGCGTCGCGGTCGGCGTGCTGAACCGCTCGCACCGCGAGGCGGTGAACGTGATGGGCTCGCTGTGGGCCGACCTCTCGACCTCGCTCTCCGGCGTCGACCTGCGCGTCGAGGGCGAGCAGCACCTGTGGTCGCACCGGCCGGCCGTCTTCATCTTCAACCACCAGAGCGGCCTCGACGCGCCGCTCGTGATGAAGATGGTGCGGCGCGACGTCACCGGAATCGCGAAGAAGGAGATCCGCAACAACCCGATCTTCGGACCGCTCTTCACCGCGGCCGGCGTCGTCTTCATCGACCGCGCCGACACGAAGAAGGCGATCGACGCGATGAAGCCGGCGCTCGAGGCGCTGAAGCAGGGGCGCTCGATCGCGATCGCGCCCGAGGGCACGCGCCAGAAGACGCCGCGCCTGGGTCCCTTCAAGAAGGGCGCGTTCCACCTCGCGATGCAGGCCGGCGTGCCGATCGTGCCGATCGTGTTCCGCAACGTGCTCGACGCGCTGCCGAAGGACGCGCTCGTGATCCACCCGGCGATCGTCGAGGCGGTGGTGCTGCCGCCGGTCGAGACGAGCGGCTGGACGCGCGAGTCGCTCGACGACGAGATCGCGGCGATCCGCGCGCGCTACCTCGAAGTGCTCGGGGAGTAGCCGGTGGAGCTGCGCGTCGGGGTGCTCGGCGCCGGATCGTGGGGCACGACGGTGGCCGCGCTCGCCGCGCGCAACGCGCCGACGACGCTCTGGGCGCGCCGCGCCGACGCGGTGCGCGAGCTCGCCGAGGACCACACGAACGAGCGCTACCTGCCCGGCGTGAAGCTGCCGCTCGCGCTGCGCGCCACCGACGCGATCGAGGACGCGGTGCGCGACGCCGACGTGCTCGTGATGGGCGTGCCCTCGCACTGCCTGCGCGCGACGCTCGCCGAGGCGCGCAAGTTCCTGCGCCCGTGGGTGCCGATCGTCAGCCTCGCGAAGGGCCTCGAGCAGGACACGCACCTGCGCATGACCCAGGTGATCCAGGACGTGATCCCCGACCACCTCGCCGGCGCGCTGACCGGGCCGAACCTCGCGCGCGAGATCATGTCGGGCTTCGCCGCGGCGAGCGTGATCGCGATCGATGACGCGCGCGTCGCCCGCCAGCTCCAGGGCGTGTTCCACTCCGACCGCTTCCGCGTCTACACGAACCCCGACGTCACGGGCTGCGAGCTCGGCGGCGCGCTGAAGAACGTCGTCGCGATCGCGACCGGCATGGGCGACGGCCTCGGCGTCGGCGACAACACGCGCTCGGCGGTGATCACGCGCGGCCTCGCCGAGGTCACGCGGCTCGGCGTCGCGATGGGCGGCCGCGCGCCGACCTTCGCCGGCCTCGCCGGCATGGGCGACCTGATCGCCACCTGCATCAGCCCGCAGAGCCGCAACCGCCACGTCGGCGAGCAGCTCGGCCGCGGCCGCACGATCGGCGAGATCACGGACGAGATGCACATGGTGGCCGAGGGCGTGAAGACCTCGCGCGTCGTGCGCGAGCTGGCCGCGCAGTACGGCGTCGAGATGCCGATCGCCGCCGAGGTGTACGGCGTGGTGCACGAGGGGCACACGGCGCTCGAGGCCTATCGCGGCCTCACGCGCCGGCCCGCCGGCGCGGAGATGGACTCGGATTGACTCGGCGCCGCGGATCGCCGAGGCGCGCCGCGGCGCTCGCGCTCGGGCTCGTCGCGGCCGCGCCGGCGCCCGCGGCCGAGGTCCGCGACCCGGTGCACGTCCACTACGACGGCGGCGACTGCCCGACGTCGAGGATCGATCTCGAGGTCTGGAGCCGCGAGCGCCGCGCGTGGGTGGCGCACCCGCGCCACCCGCGCGTCGACGTGCCGAGCTGCGAGGTCGAGGAGGCCGGGAGGCTCTTCAACGAGCTGCGCTGGCGCTGTGCGATGCCGAACGCGCCGTGGCGCGGCTTCCAGGTCTTCGACCCCGACGTGATGGCGCGCTGCGCGGTCGAGGGCGTCGACGCCGAGGGCGGCGCGAGCGCGATCGTCGTGCACTCGCCGCCCGAGGGCGTGCCGGTGAAGGCGCCCGAGCCCTTCGTGACGCTCGTCGGCGACGTCCGGGTCGGCGGCGCCGCCGGCGGCCGCTACGACGTCGTGCTCGCGGTCGACCGCTCGGCGCCCGACGGCGCGCTCGCGGCACAGGTCGCCGCGGCGCGCGACCTCGTCGCGCGGATGGCGCCGCGGCTCGGCGCGCTGCGCTTCGCCGTGGTCTCGGTTCCGGGCGACGGCGGCGACGCGAGCGGTGCGCGGC